>JAKACL010000186.1 GCA_021821425.1 Pseudomonadota bacterium | reverse complement strand
CCGGTGCCGCCGGCCATCACCATCAGGGTACGATTCACGGCCGCCATCAGAAGGTCTTCCCCCGCATCATCTGCCGATGCTCCCAGTCGATGCGCAAGAGCACCGCGATCGCCAGGCAGTTGGCGACGATGCCGCTGCCGCCAAACGACAGGAAGGGCAGCGTCAGGCCCTTGGTCGGCAGCAGGCCGACGTTCACCCCCATGTTGATCAGCGCCTGCACGCCGAGCCAGATGCCGATGCCCTGCGCCACCAGCGCGCAATAGTTGCGTTCCAGCTGCGCCGCACGGTGGCCGATCAGGAAGGCCTTGACGATCAGCCAGGCGAACAGGCCGATCACGACCGCAACACCGACAAAGCCGAACTCCTCGGCGATCACGGCGAGCAGGAAATCGGTGTGCGCCTCGGGCAGGTAGAAGAGTTTTTCGACGCTGCCGCCCAGCCCCTGTCCGAACCACTCGCCGCGGCCGAAGGCGATCAGCGCGTGGGAAAGCTGGTAGCCCTTGCCGTAGGGATCGGCGAACGGATCCATGAAGCCGAGCATGCGCTGCATGCGGTATTCCGAGGTGAGGATCAGCAGCGCAAAGCCGGCCAGCAGCACTCCCACCAGCGCGGCGAACACCTTCCAGTTGAGCCCGCCGACGAACAGGATGCCCATGCCGATCGCGACGATGACGACGAAGGCGCCGAAATCCGGTTCGCTCAGCAGCAGCACGCCGGTCAGCATCATCACCGCGGCCATCGGCAGAAAGCCCTTCTTGAAATCGTGCATGAAGGCCGCCTTGCGCGTGGTGTAGTCGGCGGCGTACAGCACGGCGAGAAATTTCATCAGCTCGGACGGCTGCAAGTTGGCAAAACCCAGCGGAATCCAGCGCCGGCTGCCGTTGACTTCGCGGCCGATGCCGGGGATCAGCACCACAACCAGCAACAGCAGCCCCACCAGGAAAAGATATGGGGCGGCCTGTTGCCACACCTTCATCGGCACCTGGAACGCGGCGATGCCGACGCTGATGCCGATGGTGGTGAAGATGCCCTGTCGCAGCAGATAGTATTCGCCGTTGTAACCGGTATAGCGGGCGGCCTCGGCAATCGCGATCGAGGCCGAGTACACCATCACCAGGCCGATCGCCAGCAGGCCGAGCGTCAGCCACAGCAGGCTGAAATCGAGCTCGCCGCTGGGTTTGGGGGCGCGTGCGGTATACAGCATCGTTAACTCGCCTTGGGCTCAGCGTTCGCTCCCTCTCCCTTGAGGGGAGAGGGTTGGGGTGAGGGCTGCGCCGCCCTCTCTGCCGCCAGCCGGTTCACCGCCTCGACAAACACCTCGGCGCGATGCACATAGTTGCGGAACATGTCGAAGCTGGCGCAGGCGGGCGACAGCAGCACCGCGTCGCCCGGCTGCGCGAGGCGCTGCGCCTGCGCGACGGCATCGGGCAGGCTGGCGGCGCGGTGGGTCTCGACGCCGCTGCCGGCGATGGCCGCTTCGATCAGCGGCGCGTCGCGCCCGATCAGCAGTACGGCGCGGGCATTGGCCTCGACCGCCGCTTTCAGCGGGCCAAAATCCTGGCCCTTGCCGTCGCCGCCGAGAATCACCACGGCACGGCGGCTGCCCATGCCGTAGAGCGCGGCTTCGGTGGCGCCGACATTGGTGCCTTTGGAATCGTCGTAATACGTCACGCCGTCGATCTCGGCGACTTTTTCCACCCGATGCGGCAAGCCTTTGAAATACAGCAGCCCGCGCAGCAGCGGCTCCATCGGCAGGCCCAGTGCGCGCGTCAGCGCCAGTGCCGCCAGCGCATTGGCGGCGTTGTGGAGGCCGGGCACCGGCAATGCCGACAGCGGCATCAGCATGTCGCCGCCAACACACAGTTCGTCTTCGCACAGGCCGAAATTCTCGTCCGCCGGGCAGCGGTCGAGCCCGAAGCTCACCACGCGCCGGCCCGGCCGGGCCATCGCCAGACTGAGCGGATCGTCGCGATTGACCACCTGAACGCCGTCGCCGCTGAAAATCCGCGCCTTGGCCGCCGCATAGGCCGCCATGTCGGGGTAACGGTCCATGTGGTCCTCCGACAGGTTGAGCACGGTGGCGGCATCGGCATCGAGGCTCGACGTGGTCTCGAGCTGGAACGACGACAGCTCCAGCACCCAGACCTGCGGCGCGGGCACGAATCCCAGTTCGACGTCGAGCAGCGCATCCAGCACCGGGAGGCCGATATTGCCGGCCACGCAGGTGGTCAGGCCGGCCATGCGGCACATGTCGCCGCACATCGCGGTGACGGTGCTCTTGCCATTGCTGCCGGTGATCGCGATCACCCGCATCGGGCCACCGGCATCAATTGACCCGGCGCGGCGCGCATTGCGCGCGCGGATGGCGCGCGCGAACAGCTCGACGTCGCCCACGGCCTCGACCCCGGCGGCAATGGCACGCGCGATTGCCGGGTCGGCCAGCGGCACGCCGGGGCTCACCACCAGCATGTCTGCCGACTGCAGACGCGCGCCGTCGAACGGCCCGGTGAACAGCGGCACCTGCGGCAGCAGCTCGGCCAGCGGCTGAGCATTCGGCGGCGCATCGCGGCTGTCGGCCACGCTCACCTGCGCGCCCTGCGCCGTCAGCCAGCGCGCGCACGACAGGCCGGTGTCGCCCAGGCCGATCACCAGGACCTGCTTGCCGGAGAGGTCGAGGCTGTGCGTGCTCATCTCAGTTTCAGGCTCGCGAGGCCAATGAGCACCAGCATCATGCTGATGATCCAGAAACGCACGGGCAGGTTCTGGTGTCGCCATAACGTGCCGGCGATGCCGGCACATGAGTCTCCCCCGAACCTTCCCGTTATGCGTTTCATCCTGGTTGCGTTCATCTCAGTTTCAGACTCGCGAGGCCAATGAGCACCAGCATCATGCTGATGATCCAGAAACGCACCACCACCTGGTTCTCCTTCCACCCCTTGAGCTCGTAGTGGTGGTGGATCGGCGCCATGCGGAACACGCGCTTGCCGGTGAGCTTGAACGAGGCGACCTGCACCATCACCGACAGGGTCTCGACCACGAACACGCCGCACATGATGAAGAGCACGATTTCCTGCCGCACGATGACGGCGATCACGCCGAGCGCGGCGCCCAGCGCCAGTGCGCCGACGTCGCCCATGAAGACCTCGGCGGGGTAGGCGTTGAACCAGAGGAAGGCCAGCCCCGCGCCCGCCATTGCGGCGCAGAAGATCGCCAGTTCGCCGGCCCCCGGCACGAAGGGCACGCCGAGGTAGGTGGAAAACACCGCATTGCCGGCAACGTAGGCGAAGATCGCCAGGGCGGACGCCACCATCACCGTCGGCAGAATCGCCAGGCCGTCGAGGCCGTCGGTCAGGTTGACCGCGTTGCTGGAGCCGACGATGACGAAATAGGTAAGCGCGATGAAGGCGGCGGCGGACAGGACCAGTGTGCCGTGTTTGAAGAAGGGAATGATGAGTTCGGTATGCTGCGGCAGCGTGGCGGTGTTCCACAGATAGACCGCGACCGCGAGTCCGATCACCGACTGCCAGAAATATTTCCAGCGCGAAGGCAGGCCGCGCGAGTTCTTCTCGACCACCTTGCGCCAGTCGTCGACCCAGCCGATCAGGCCGAAGCCGACCAGGGTGAGCAGCGCCACCCAAACGTACGCGTTCGACAGGTCCGCCCACAACAGCGTGGTGACCGCGACCGACACCAGGATCAGCGCCCCGCCCATGGTCGGCGTGCCGGCCTTGACCAGATGGGTCTGCGGCCCGTCGCTGCGGACCGACTGGCCGATCTTGAGCGAGGTGAGCTTGCGGATCACCGCGGGGCCGACGATGAAGGAAATCGTCAGCGCGGTGAGCGTCGCCAGCACCGCGCGCAGCGTCAGATAACTGAAGACATTGAACGCTCGGATGTCCTGACCCAGATATTCGAACAACCACAGGAGCATGTCAGTGTTCCCCGTTGCCGGACCGCAGGGCGGCCGGATTTTCCATGAAGCTTTGCACAACGCGTTCCATCTGCATGAAACGCGACCCTTTCACCAGCACGGTGGTATCGGAAGTGAGTTCGTTTTCAAGCTCGGCCAGCAGTTCCTCGATGCGCTCGAAATGCATCGCACCGGCGCCGAAGGCCGCGACGGTTTCGCGGCTCAGGTCGCCCAGCGCCAGCAGCCGGTCGATGCGCGCGCCGCGCGCGGCAAGCCCGATCTGCGCGTGCATGGCAACGGCATCCGTGCCCAGCTCGCCCATGTCGCCCAGCACCAGCACTTTTCTGCCGTGCTGCCGCGCCAGCACGGCCAGCGCGGCCTTAACCGAATCGGGATTGGCGTTGTAGGTGTCGTCGATGAAGGTGCTCCCATGCAGCGCCGGCTTTTTTTGCAGACGTCCCTTGACGCCGCCGAAGCCGGACAGGCCGACAACGATGCTGTGATGGCTGACATCGAGCGCGAATGCCGCCGCAGTAGCGGCCAGCGCATTCATCACGTTGTGTTCGCCCGGTACCTGAAGCTCCACCTCGCATTCGGCGTTCGGCAGCATCAGAGTCAGTACCGAGCCGAACAGGCTGGGCCGATAGTGCCCGCGCACCACCGACGGATGCCGGAGACTGAAATCGATGATGCTGCGGTGCGCATTCGTTTCGCGCCACAGCCAGGCATGGTCGTCGTCGGCGTTGAACACCGCGATGCCCGCATCCGACAGGCCGCTGAAGATCTCGCCTTTGGCGCGGGCAATGTTTTCGATCGAACCGAGGTAGCCGATATGCGCGGTCAGCGCATTGTTGACCAGCGCCACATCCGGCCGCGCCAGGCGTGTCAGGTAGTCGATTTCGCCGGCGTGGTTCATCCCCATTTCCAGCACGGCGAACTGATGCGTGCTGCGCAGGCGCAACAGCATCTGCGGCACGCCGATGTCGTTGTTGAGGTTGCCTTCGGTCTGCATCACGGCGGCATCGTTGCCGGCCTCCACCCGCAGGATGGCCGTCAGCATTTCCTTGACCGTGGTCTTGCCGTTGCTGCCGGTGATGGCGACGACCGGAATTGCGAACCGCTTACGCCACGCGGCAGCCAACCGGCCAAGCGCGAGGCGGGTGTCGTCGACCCGAAGGGCGGTCGTGATGTCGGGCGCCTGCGCCGCATCCAGCACCACGCCGACCGCGCCCTGTTGCAGGGCCTGCGCGGCGAAGGCGCCACCGTCGAATTTTTCGCCGCGCAGCGCGATGAAGAGATCCCCTGCCTGGATGTTGCGGCTGTCGGTGGACACGCGCAGCACGTCGGCATCGGCGCCGGTGCAGGGAACGCCGAGCAGGGCGGCGGCTTCGGAGAGCCGGAGATTCATGTCCATGCGGCCAGCGCCTTTTCTGCCACGGCCACATCCGAGAACGGCAGCCGCTCGCCGGCGACTTCCTGATAGTCCTCGTGGCCCTTGCCGGCAATCAGCACGACGTCGCCCTGGTGCGCGCCGCCGATGGCCTCGAATATGGCGCGCGCGCGGTCCGGCTCCACATGCACCGGGCCATTCGGTTTGGTGGCCGGCATGCCGGCCAGGATGTCGTCGATGACGTGGCGCGGATCTTCGTTGCGCGGGTTGTCGCTGGTCACCCAGACCTCGTCCGCGCCGTGCGACGCGGCCTTGCCCATCAGCGGGCGTTTGCCCTTGTCGCGGTTGCCGCCACAGCCGAAGACGCAGATCAGGCGCCCGTCACGGACGATTTCGCGCAGCGTCGCCAGCACCTTTTCCAGTGCATCCGGGGTGTGCGCATAATCCACCACCACCAGCGGATGCGCGCCTCCGCCCAGCGTCTGCATGCGCCCCGGCGGCGGCGTGATGGATGCCAGCGCCTGGCAGGCGGCGTCCAGTTTCACGCCGGAGACCAGCAGGGTGGTGAGCACGGCCAGCAGGTTGGCGGCGTTGAAGCGGCCCAACAGGGGCACGTCGAGCTCGGCATTGCCCCAATCGGTGCGCACCGCGAGATGCAGGCCCGCCTGCGACAGCTGCAGTTTAG
>JAKACL010000185.1 GCA_021821425.1 Pseudomonadota bacterium | reverse complement strand
GGCACCGTGATCGCCACCCACCTGAACCATCTGGTCACTCTGCATGCCGCCGAACTGCTCGGCCGCCAGGAAGCGCAGGCGCTGCTCGACCACCTCGGCAAGAGCGCGCCCAAGCTGGTGGAGGACCTGGTGCCGAAAATGCTGACGCTGTCCGCGGTGCAGAAAGTGCTGCAGAACCTGCTGATCGAGGGCGTGGCGATCCGCGACATGCGGACCATCATCGACACCCTGCTGGAGCATGCCGCGCGGGTGCAGGATCCGCACGAACTCACCGCGCTGGTGCGGGTGGCGCTGGGACGCTCCATCGTGCAGCAGATCTACGGATCGACCAATGAACTGCCGGTGATCGCACTCGACCAGGGTCTGGAGCGCCTGCTGATGCAGACCCTGCAAACCGGCCACGATGCCGCCGGCATGGAGCCGGGGCTGGCCGACACCCTGCTGGAGCGGACCCAGACGTCCACCCAGCGTCAGGAGGCTCTGGGTCATCCCGCGGTGCTGCTGACGCCGGCCGTGCTGCGCCCGCTGCTTGCACGTTTCCTGCGGCGAACCGTGCCGCAACTCAAAGTGCTTTCGCACGCTGAAGTACCCGAAGGCAAACAGATCAAAGTGACTTCCCTTGTAGGAGGAGCAGCATGAACGTGAAACGAATCGTCGCCAAAACATCCCGGGAGGCCATGCGTCAGTTGCGCGAGGTGCTTGGACCCGATGCGGTCATCCTCTCCAATCGCGCAGTGGATGGCGGGGTCGAGGTGTTGGCGCTGGCTGCCGACGACATCGCCAGCATGGCCCCGCCCGCGATGGAAAAACCCGTCCCGGCACCCGCCGCGGCGCCGGTTTTCCACCACGCGGGGCTGGGCCGGACGCCCGAACCGGCGCCCGATGTCACGATCAAGCGCCGCCTGATCGAACGCGTCGCGGTGCCGAGCGAGGACAGCGCACAGCTGGCGAAAAGCGTGGTGGGTGAAATCCGGGGCGAAATCAAGGCGATGCAGACGCGGCTGGAAAGCCAGCTCGCCGACCTGGCCTGGCGCGACCTGCCGGGACGCGACCCGGCAGGCGCCTCGCTGATGCGCGAAATGCTGACCGCCGGGTTCAGTGCAACGCTGGCGCGGGAGATGCTGGAAGCGCTGCCCAAGGGCGACGCCGACCAGGCGCAGGTCTGGATGCGCAACACGCTGATGAAGCGCCTGCAGGTGATGCAGAACGAAACCGGCATGCTCGACGCCGGCGGCGTGTTCGCCCTGATGGGCCCGACCGGGGCCGGCAAGACCACCACCACCGCCAAGCTGGCTGCACGCTTCGTGGTGCGTCACGGCGCCGACAAGCTGGCGCTCCTGACCACCGACAGCTACCGGATCGGCGGCCACGAACAGCTGCGCATCTACGGCAAGATTCTCGGCGTGACCGTGCACGCGGTGCGCGACGCCGCCGATCTGCGGCTGGCGCTGGCCGAACTGCGCAACAAGCACACCGTGCTGATCGACACCATCGGCATGAGCCAGCGCGACCAGGCCGTTGCCGAACAGGTCGAAATGCTGTGCCAGGCCGGCCAGCCGATCAAGCGGCTGCTGATGCTCAATGCCACCAGCCACGGCGACACGCTGAACGAAGTGGTGCAGGCCTACCAGACGCGCGGCCTGGACGGCTGCATCCTGACCAAGGTCGACGAGGCCGCGAGCCTGGGCCCGGCACTCGACTGCGCGATCCGCCACGAACTCAACGTGCACTACCTGGCCACCGGCCAGCGCGTGCCCGAAGACCTGCACCTGGCCAACCGCCAGTACCTGGTTCACCGCGCCTTCAAGACCCGCACGCTGTCCTCGCCGTGGAAGCTGGACGACAGCGAACTGGCATTCGCGCTTTCCGGCATGCACACCCCGCATCGTGAAAGCGCGGTGGCCCTTGGATAAATTCGTCAGCGATCAGGCCGCCGGACTGCGCCGCTTGCTGGGGCAGACCGGGTTTCAGGTCATTACCGTGATGTCGGGCCAGCAGGGGGCGGGCAAGACGTCCGCCACCGCCAACCTGGCCGTCGCGCTGGCGCGCTCCGGGCGCGACGTGCTCATCGTCGACCAGGACCGGCATGGTCGCGGCGCCTGCGCGGCGCTGGGCCTGACGCCGCGCTACGACGTAGCGGACGTGCTCGCCGGCCAGTGCACGCTGGATGCCTTGCTGCTGACCGGACCCGACAACGTGCAGGTGCTGCCGCTGGGCGGCGGCTTCACCCGGCTCGGCCGCCTGTCGGTGCGCGACCAGGAATGGCTCGCGCAATGCTTCAACCGGCTGCAATGCGGCGTCGACGTGGTGCTGGTCGACATGGAAGAGGCTACCGACCCCGACGCGCTGCCGCTCGGCCTGGCGGCGACCGAGATCATGGTCGTGCTGCCGCCCGGCAGCACCGCGATCACCCAGGGCTACACGCTGGTCAAGCGGCTGTCGCAGAATTTCGGCAAGCGACGCTTCCGTCTGCTGCTCAACCGCATGGAATCGCAGGCGCAGGCGCAGGCCGTCGCGCAGAATTTCTCCCAGACCGCCGAGCGCTATCTGGGGGTCGCGGTCGATTACCTGGGGTATATTCCGCTCGACGAGCGTCTGTCCCGCGCCAGTCATTTGCACACCTCGGTGGTGGACGCCTTCCCGGTGGCACAATCCACCTCGCAGTTCCGTAAACTGGCGGAGGGGTTGCTCTGCTGGCCACAGCCCCCCAGCCTGGGAAGCGTCGGGGCGTTCATGCAGCGCGTGATCCAGGGCGGATGCCTGGTGGAAGCCTATAGGAGAGGGTAAGGGTGTATACCGCAAGCGGTAAAAGCGAAAAAAGCGACCTGCTGACGCAGTACATGCCCATGGTCAAACGACTGGCCCATCACATGATGGGTCGTTTGCCGCCCAGCGTCGAGGAAGACGACCTGGTGCAGGCGGGCATGATCGGCCTCCTGGATGCGATCAGCCGTTACGACGAGGCGCAGAGCGCGCAGTTCGAGGCCTACGCAATCCAGCGCATCCGCGGTTCGATGATCGACGAGCTGCGCCAGATCGACTGGATGCCGCGCAGCGCGCGACAGTCGATGCGCAAGATCGAGCAGGCCATCAGCGTGCTGCAGCACAAGCTCGGGCGGCAGCCCAGCGAAACCGAAATTGCCGAAGCCATGAAGATTCCGCTCGCCGAATACCAGTCGATGCTGGGCGACGCACGCGGGCACCAGCTGCTGTACTTCGAAGATTTTGGCGACACGGACGAGGACGATTCCTTCCTCGACAAGCAGTCCGCCGCCGAATCCAGCATGCCGTTGCCGCAGCTGCTCGATGCCAACCTGCGCGCCTGCATCATCGCCGGCATCGAGAACCTGCCCGAACGCGAGCAACTGCTGATGTCGCTGTACTACGAACAGGAGCTCAATCTGCGCGAGATCAGCGAAGTGTTCGGCGTCACCGAATCGCGCATCTGCCAGTTGCATGGCCAGGCGATTGCGCGGCTCCGCGCCAGGCTCAAGGAAG
This sequence comes from Pseudomonadota bacterium, assembly GCA_021821425.1. The sequence continues at coordinate 2,502 of JAKACL010000185.1, read as the reverse complement.
ACGCATGGATCGCGGAAGCCTGATCGGCCTCGCGCTGGCGACTGTCGCCATCCTCGGCGGCCAGGCGATGGAAGGCGGCCATGTCGGCACCTTCCTGCAGCCGGCCGCCTTCGTCATTGTCGTGATCGGCACGCTCGGCGCGGTGATGCTGCATTACCCGCTGGCGGTCTTCATCAAGGGCGTGCGCATGGCCAAATGGGCATTCCATCCGCCCGAGTCTGAATCGGAGCAGCTCATCCGCCGCATCGTCCAGTGGTCGCACACCGTGCGGCAGGAAGGCGTGCTGGCGCTGGAGCGCTATCTCATCCTGACGCGCGATCCGTTCCAGAAGGGCGGTCTGCAACTGCTGATCGACGGTGCCGACGCGGCCAAGCTGCGCGATACGCTCGACGTGCAGATTGTCGGCTTCGAGACCGAACAGCGACAGGCCGCACGGGTGTGGGAAGCCGCCGGCGGCTATGCGCCGACGCTCGGCATCCTGGGCGCGGTGATCGGCCTGATTCATGTCATGGAAAACCTGGCCGACCCCAGCAAGCTGGGCGCCGGCATCGCAGTCGCCTTCGTCGCCACCATCTACGGCGTGGGGCTGGCCAACCTGGTGTTCCTGCCCATCGCCAACAAGATCAAGTTCACCATTGCGCGCCAGGTGAGCGACCGCGAGATCCTCAGCGACGGCCTGATCGGCATCGCCCAGGGCGACAATCCGCGCATCATCGAGGCCCGTCTCCGCGGATACCTTTGATATGCGGAGAAGACGGCGCATTGCATCCGACCACGACAACCACGACCGCTGGCTGATTTCCTACGCCGACTTCATCACGCTGCTGTTCGCGTTTTTCGTCGTGATGTACGCCGTCTCCGCGGTCAGCGAGACCAAGTACCGTGTGCTGGCCGGCGCGCTCGGCGGTGCGTTCGGCAAGGTCGTGCCGACCGAGATGCCGGTGCCTCAGTTGACGCCGACGCCGCTGCCGCCCGAAGTCCGCCAGCGCAGCCTCAAGCAGCAGCAAGCCCTCGAGGAAGAGGAACACATGGCGGCGGTGGCCAGCAACCTGCTCGACGTGATGGGCCCGCTGGTAAAAGAGGGCAAGGTGAGGATGACGCAGAGCCGGCGCGGCGTCAGTATCGAAATCAACGCCAATGTATTGTTCGAGCCCGGCCGCGCCGAACTCGAGCCGCAATCGCTGGAGGTGCTGCGTGCGGTGGCGGACACGCTGAAAAACGAACCCTTCAAGCTCGAAATCACCGGTCATACCGACCCCGTTCCGATCAGCAGCCCGCTGTTCGCATCGAACTGGGAGCTGTCGGCGGTGCGCGCCACCAGCGTGGTTCGCCTGCTGGCCGACAACGGCATTTCGCCCGACCGGCTCTACGCCATCGGCCGCGAAGCCAGCCAGCCGATTGCGTCGAACGACACGCCCGAAGGCCGCGCACGCAACCGCCGGGTCGAGCTGATGATCCTGTCCGGCCTGCCGGATGTGGTCGAGGAAATTCCGGTGCGTCCGGCTGCATCCGATTCCGCCGCACCTTGAAAACGGGCAGATCGGCCCGATCTTCCGTCACTGGTGTTTCGGACTAAGATGATCAGACCATGCCCAATGATCCCGCACTCGAAGGCGAATTCGTCCCGGACGACCGCCAGATGCCCACCTCGCCGTCGCTGCCGGCCGAGCTCCACCTGCTGCCGCTTACCGAAAAACCGTTCTTCCCGGCGCAAACCCTGCCGCTGCTGATGAACGAGGCGCCGTGGCTGTCGACTGTGGAAGCCATCGGCGACACCCCCCACCACATGGTGGGCCTGGTCGTGGTCAAGCCCGACAACACCGACGACATCAAGCGTGCCGATTTCCGCAATATTGGCACCGTGGTGCGCATCCATCGTCCGGTCCGCACCGACGGCAAGATGCAGTTCATTGCAGAAGGCACGCGCCGCTTCCGCATTGTCGAGTGGCTGTCGGAAACCGCGCCCTACAAGGTGCGCGTCGAGTACCCCAACGAGACCGGCAAGCCGGATTCCGAGGAAATCCGTGCCTATTCGATCGCCATCATCAACACCATCAAGGAGTTGCTGCCGCTTAATCCGCTGTATTCGGAGGAACTCAAGTTCTTTCTCAACCGCTTCGGGCCGAATGAGCCTTCGCGGCTGACCGACTTTGCCGCCAGTCTCACCACCGCTTCCAAGCAGGAATTGCAGGACGTGCTGGAAGCCTTCGGCCTGAAAAAGCGGATGGAGAAGGTGCTGGTGCTGCTGAAGAAGGAACTCGACGTCGCCCGCCTGCAATCGGACATCCGCGGCAAGGTCGACGAGAAGATGAGCGAGCAGCAGCGCGAGTTCTTCCTGCGTCAGCAGTTGAAGGCGATCCAGAAAGAGCTGGGCATCGCCAAGGACGACAAGACTGCCGAACTCGACACGTTCCGGGAACGCATCGCCAGGCTGACGCTGCCGGCGCCGGCGCAGAAGCGCATCGACGAGGAAATGCACAAGCTGTCCCTGCTTGAGACCGG
>JAKACL010000184.1 GCA_021821425.1 Pseudomonadota bacterium | reverse complement strand
ACTGCGCCTGTTCGCGCAGGCCGGACTCGACCCACACCGCCGGCAGGCCGAACGCAGGATCGGTAGTGGCGACCCCCGGCAAGGTGGCGCTGATGTTGCCCGGGTCGATGGCGAGGAACATGCCGGTGCGCACTTCGCCGCTGCCGATTTCCACGCCTTTCAGGGTGATTCGATAGCTGTTCGGGTTGATCTCGAGATTGTCGCGGATGTGCACCGCGGGCGGCAGGAAGCCGATCTCGCGCGCGAATTTCTTGCGGATGCCCTTGATGCGGCGCACCAGTTCGCCGTCGGCCGCATTGTCCACCAGCGGGATCAGGCGATAGCCGACTTCCAGACCCAGGGTGTCGACCGGGGCCACATCTTCCCAGCTGGCTTCCTGGCTTTCGACGGCGGCAAGCGGGGCCTCCTCCACCTCGGGTTCCACCTCGGGTTTCTTGTGGCTGCCGCGCCAGGCGAGCCAGACGATGCCGCCCGCCAGCAACAGGAAGGCGAAGTTCGGCATGCCGGGAATCATGCCCATCATGCCGAGAATCGCAGCCGTGAGATAGAGCGCCTGGGTCTTGTTGAAGACGTTGGACATCATCTGACCGGCGATATCTTCTTCCGTACTAACGCGGCTGACGATGATGCCGGCAGCAATCGAGATGACCAGCGCCGGGATCTGTGCCACCAGGCCGTCGCCAATCGCCAGCAGCGTGTAGTTGCGAGCGGCGTCGGCGAGCGACATGTCGTGCTGCATCAGGCCGATGAGCAGGCCACCGACGATGTTGATGACCAGGATCAGGATGCCGGCGATCGCATCGCCACGGACGAATTTCGAGGCACCATCCATCGAACCGTAAAAATCGGCTTCCTGCGAAATTTCGGTGCGGCGGCGTCGCGCCTCGTTTTCGTCGATAAGGCCGGCATTGAGGTCGGCGTCGATCGCCATCTGCTTGCCCGGCATCGCATCGAGGGTGAAACGCGCGCTGACTTCGGCGATGCGGCCGGCACCCTTGGTGATGACGATGAAGTTAATTACCACCAGAATCACGAACACGATGATGCCGACCGTGTAATCGCCGCCGACCAGGAAATGGCCGAAGGCCTCGATCACCTTGCCGGCGGCATCCGGGCCAGTATGACCCTCCAGCAGCACCACCCGGGTCGACGCCACGTTGAGCGACAACCGCAGCAGCGTGGACAGCAGCAGCACGGTGGGGAAAGCCGCAAACTCGAGCGCCTTCTTGGTCGACAGGCTGACCAGCAGCACCATGATCGAGAGCGCGATGTTGAAGGTGAACAGCATGTCCAGCGCGATCGCGGGCAGCGGCAGCACCAGCATCGCCAGAATCAGGACGATGAAGATCGGGGCCGCCAGCGCACGGACGCTGGCGCCCTGGAACAGGTTGGAGAAGTTCAGGGTGCCGTTCATGCCGTGGCACCCAGTTCAGCCGCCTGCAGCGGATCAAGTTCGGGAGGCACCGGCAGCGCGGTCGGCGCGTCGGGATAGGCGCCGCCCCCCTGCTGGTAATGGCGCAACTGGAACACGTAGGCCAGCACTTCGGCCACCGCTGCGTAGAGGGTGGCCGGGATTTCGTTGCCGATTTCAGTATGGCGGAATAGCGCGCGCGCCAGCGGTGGCGCCTCCAGCATCGGGATCCTGTGTTCGGCGGCCAGCTCGCGGATGCGCGCGGCGACGAGGTCGGCACCCTTGGCCACCACACGCGGTGCGCCCATCTTGCCTTCGGTGTACTTGAGCGCGACCGCGTAATGGGTCGGGTTGGTCACCACCACATCGGCGGTGGGAATCTCGGACATCATGCGGCGGCGGGCCATTTCGCGCTGCTGGGCGCGGACACGCGCTTTCAGGTGCGGGTCGCCCTCGGATTCCTTGGCCTCGCGGCGCAGTTCTTCCTTGCTCATCCTGAGCTTCTTGAAGTGCGTCCAGATCTGGAACGGCAGGTCGATCATGACGACGAACACCATCGCCCCCGAGACCAGCAGGAAGATCTTGCCAATCAGATCGCCCATGTGCTGGATGGCCTGCAGGGGCGACTCCATGCTGAGCGAGAAGACGGATTCGACGTTGATCCAGATCAGCCACACGGCGACGCCGCCCAATAGTCCGACCTTGGCCAGGGCCTTGACCAGCTCGACCAGGCCCTGGCTCGAGAACATGCGCTTGATGCCCGATGCCGGGTTCAGACGATTGAATTTCGGCATCAAGGCCTTGGTGCTGAACAACCAGCCGCGCAGCAGCAGCGGTGTAATCACGGTAGCGAAAACCACCAGCAGGAAAAACGGGGCCAGTGCAAACGCCGCTTCAAAAAAAAGGTTCGACAGCTGTGCCATCACATGCGACGTGTCGCGCGCAATGCCGGGCTCGAAATTCAGGCCGTCGCGCATGATGTGCGTCAGGGTCTGCCCCAGTCCGTTGGCCATGATCCACAGGGCGGACCCGCTTGCCATCAGCACGACAAACGTGCTCAGTTCGCGCGACTGGATAACCTGACCTTCCTCGCGCGCCTTTTCCAGCTTTTGTGGCGACGCTGATTCCGTCTTTTCCTGATCGTTTTGCTCTTCAGCCATCCCGGTTCTCACCTGTTGGAGGGAACCCTGTCCCGCGTGGAAGCGAGAGACGGGTTTTCTTAAGCTGAATTATTGGTCAGGCGAAACGCTGACGATCAGGGGAATAAGGGTGGATTTGGCCTGCTATTTCACGCCAGCGGCGCGGGGATCAACGCGCTGCGGTGTCAGCGGCAGGCGTTTGAGTGGTCTCGGCTTCGGTCCCGGCCGGGTCGCTGACACCGGAGGCCTCCCGGGTGATGGCCTCCTCGGTACGCTTGTTCATCACGATGATGCTGATGCGGCGGTTGACCGGATCCAGCGGCTGGGCGCTGCCGAAGGGAACCGATGAAGCGAGACCGACCACGCGCAGCATTTTTGCATCGTCCATGCCGCCCGCGACCAGTTCGCGGCGCGAGGCATTGGCGCGGTCGGCCGACAGTTCCCAGTTGCTGTAGCCGCGTTCGCGGTTGGCATAGGGCGTGGCGTCGGTGTGCCCTGACAGGCTGACTCGGTTCTGCACGTCGTTCAGCAGCGGGCCGATCTCGCGCAGAATGATCTTGGTGTAGGGCTGCAGCTCGGCGCTGGCGACATTGAACATCGGCCGGTTCTGCTCGTCGACGATCTGGATGCGCAGGCCTTCGCTGGTGATGTCGATCAGCAGCTGGCGCTTGAATTGGCGCAGCGTAGGGTTGGCGTCGATCGCCTTCTCCAGGCTCTTTTTCAGCTGCTTGAGGTTTTCCTTCTCGACCCGTTCGAGCTCGGCTTTGGCCGCCTTCAGGTTGAAGGTTTTTTTCTCGGGTTGGGTCTCGCCTTTCTTGACCTGTCCGGACTGGCGCGTGATGTCGATGCCGCCGCCCTTAATCACGCTGGAGCTGTCGCCGCTGCCCGAGCCGCCTTGCATGGCGACCTTGAGCGGGGTCTTGAAATACTCGGCAATGCCTTCGAGATCGCCCTTGGCGGTCGAGCCCAGCAGCCACATCAGCAGGAAGAAGGCCATCATCGCCGTCACGAAGTCGGCATAGGCGATCTTCCAGGCGCCCCCGTGATGGCCGCCACCGCCTTTCTTGATGCGTTTGATGATGATGGGGGGTTTTTGCTCGCTCATGGGGGCTTACGCGATAGCGGAATGCGTGCGGCGCAACGCCGCGGTCAGCGCGATTTCGCGCCTTTCACATGCGTTTCCAGTTCGCTGAAGGACGGCCGCTCGGTCGAGAACAGCACCTTGCGGCCGAACTCGACGGCGATCGCCGGCGCGTAGCCGTTGATGCTGGCCAGGAGCGTGACCTTGATGCACTGGAACATCTTGGTCGATTCGTGCAGCTTTTGCTCCATCAGGTTGGCGAGCGGGCTGACGAAGCCATACGCCAGCAGGATGCCGATGAAGGTGCCGGTCAGGGCCGCGCCGATCAGGATGCCCAGCTCGGCGGGCGGCAGGCCGACCGAGCCCATGGTTTTCACCACACCCATCACCGCCGCCACGATGCCGAACGCCGGCAGGCCGTCGCCCAGCTTGCTCACGCTGTGTACGGGAATCTCGCCTTCCTGGTGGTGGGTCTCGATCTCGTTGTCCATCAGGTTCTCGATTTCGAAGGCGTTCATGCTGCCGCTGACCATCAGGCGCAGGTAGTCGGTGAGAAATTCGATGATGTGGTGGTCGGCCAGAATAGCCGGGTACTTGGCGAACAGCGGGCTGCTCTCCGGCGCATCGACATCGGCCTCGATCGACATCAGGCCTTCCTTGCGGATCTTGGTCAGCAGCTCGTACAGCAGCGCGAGCACGTCCATGTAGAGCGCCCGATTGTATTTGGATCCCTTGAGGAGCGTGGGCAAGGCGTGCAGGGTGGCCTTGATGGCCTTGCTGTTGTTGGCCACCAAAAAAGCGCCGATCGCGCCGCCCCCGATGATGATGAGCTCGATCGGGTGCCACAAGGCCGCCAGATAGCCCCCCGCCAGCGCATAGCCGCCAAACACGCACAGCAGAACCGTAATATACCCGCCGATAACTAACACAACTGTCTATTCCTTTACTTAAGTCGGCCGGGGCGGACACCATCGTGCGGTCCGGCCCCGAGTATTTGAAGCGAGAGTACTCAGGGATGAATTCGACCAGATCGCACGAAACTTGATGGCGCGGCGCCGGTAAATTCAACCGCTGCCCTGCATGCGCCATGCGTAAAGGGTGTGCCGCTCGCCCTCGGCCAGCGGGATTACTCGGTCGGGTGGACGGGCGTCGATGCCGAAGGACAGGCTGACGAACAGGCTGCCGGGGCGCATCTGGCGCTCGGCCTGCTGCCACAGATCCGGCATTGCCGCAGGCGACAGAAAAGCGAACACGATGTCGAACGCGCCCAGGTCGAGATGCGCGTAGTCGCGGCGTATCAAATCGACCCGGCTGTGCCTGAGGCGTGCGCGCAGCCGGCTGATCAGCCACGGCGCGGGCGCGATCTCGACGCCGCTGAACTGTCCCTGCGGAAAACGCGCCTCCAGATGAAACAGCACGCCGCCGAAGCCGCTGCCGAGGTCGACCAGGCGGAACGGGCCGCTCTCCGGCAACTGTGCCGCCAGCGCCTGCCAGGCCTTGCGATCGGACAGATAAAGGGGAACACGGGTGCGGTAACTGCTCCAGTAGAACAGCAGCAACAGCAGGAAGGCCGACAGGTAGGCCCCGGCAGGCAGCTCCAGCTGCAAGGCAGCGAGGACAACGGGGAGAAATCCGGCATGCAGCGGACGCCACCAGACCGGCTGATGCCAGTAATGGCTGAGCCAGGCCGCCAGCGCGCCCTGGACGAGGGCCAGTTGCCACAGCGCGGGCGAAAATAAAAAAACGGCCTGGATCAGGCCGTTGAACAGCAACGCCAGGAGGAAAGCGGCGCACTGGATAAGGAGAGACTGGAGCGCAACCGGCAGGCGCGTCATTCCCGACGGCCGGACCGTACGCTCAGGCGGCGGCGCTGAGCTCGGCCGCGGCCTTGGCCTTGCGCGTTTTGCCGGCGCGCGCGGGCATGTTGCACAGGCCGCAGACATATTGGTCGTGCAGGTCGTCCGGGTGCACCACGAAATGGCCGCCGCAGTCGCTGCAGCAGGCGGTTTCGAGCATGCGGCTTTCGAAGAAACGGTTCAGCGTCCAGGCGCGGGTGAAGCTCAACACCGCCTCGATCTGATTGGTGTGCAGGTATTCCTGGTACAGGCGATAGCTCTTCAGCACGGCTTCGATGCCGCTGCAGTCGCTGTTTCGGGTGATGTAGCGGTGGATGTTGATGAACAGCGAGGAATGCACGTTGGGCAGCCAGGTCAGGAACCAGTCGGTCGAGAACGGCAGCATGCCCTTGGGCGGCGACACGCCCTTCACTTCCTTGTACAGCTTGAGCAGCCGTTCGCGCGACAGCGTGGTTTCGGATTCCAGGACTTGCGGACGGGCGCCGACTTCGATCAGTTCGATCGCCAGCTGGGTGTCGCGCAT
>JAKACL010000183.1 GCA_021821425.1 Pseudomonadota bacterium | reverse complement strand
GCCTTTTCACGAAGGCGGGGTTTTGTTTTGGGGCGATTTGACTCAGACGGGCCGAGGGTTGGATCGTTGGAGCAATTCGACGGCGAGATCGTGCAAGCGCGTCTGAAACAGTCCAGTCGGCGTCAGAGCGGGTTGCAGGGCGCGTAAAAGTGGGCTGCCGCCCGCGCCAGCAGGCGCGCCATCTTCTTCATGTTCTGACAGGCGCCGGCCAGCAAGGCCTGGGCTCTCACCTTCGCAACCCCGCGGAAGCGGGCATAGCGATGCCCGTGCAACTCCTTCGCATCGGCAAAGCTGCGTTCCACCGTCTCCTTCCTTCGCTGGTACAGATGCTTGCCGGTCTCCGTGAGCCGGTGCGCGTCGACCGCTTCCTTGTGGTCCTCCCACACGTGACGAATGACGACCTTGACCCCGTTGGCGCTCTGCGTGCATCGCAGTGGTTCGGACGGCGGTAGCCGATGACGCCATAGATGTCCCGCTCGTTCAGGCCCTTGCAGATGGCCGGGGTGAAGTAGCCGGCATCGAGGCCGACCGCGCCAACGTCAAAGCTGCCTGAGCAGGAACAGGAGTTTTTCGCCGCCGACTTCGATCACATCGTTGGACGTCAGCGGCCGGGGTTCGGTGCCGATGGATTTTCCGTTCACGCGCGCGGGTTTTTTTCCCTCGACATGGGTGATGAAATAGCCGTGCGGACGGGAGTTGATCACCACAAGCTGTTTTCCGGGAATGCCGAAGGTGTAGAGGACTTGCGACAATTCGACTTCCGCACCCGGCTGGGTGTCCTTGAGCGTCCGGATCAGGCCCAGGTGCATGCCTCGCCTGAAGCGTCGTTCCTGCTTGGCAGTCGCCAGCGCATAGGCGCCCACCGGCTGGGCGGGTGCTTCGCTTTCCAGCGTCGACGGCTGAATGATCATCGTTCGGTCGAAACTCGGGCCATCGATGGCTTTGTGGTTTCGATAGCGAATATGGACATCGCCGATTTGGATGACATCGTCGTTTTGCAAAATATGCCGGGTGATCGGCCGGCCATTCACCCGGGTGCCATTGGTGCTGTCCAGGTCTTCCAGGATGTCGTCGTTGCCGACCGAAGCAATGCGGGCGTGGGCCCTGCTGACCCCCTCGCGGGCAAGGCAGAGGTCATTGTCGGCCCGGCTGCCGATAGTGAACGTGGCTTCTTCGAGGAAGCGGTTCTCGATGATGTCGCCGTTTTGACTGACGATCAGTTTTGCCATGGTTTCAGCGTCCGAATAGCCAGGCGAAGAAACCCTTTTTCTTCGCGGTGGGTGAAGCATGCTGCCCGGCTTTGGCCAGGATGACCGAGACGTTGTCTTCCCCGCCGTTATCGTTGGCGATCATCACCAACTGGCTGGCGGCTAGCGGCAAATTGGCCTGGAGGAGATCGAGCACCCGTTCGATATCCGCGTTGTCCACCATGTCGTTCAGGCCGTCCGAGCAGACCAGGTAGAGATCGCCCGGCAGGACCTCATGCTCCACCAGCGAAACCGACACCTCGGGCTGCAGGCCGAGTCCGCGCGTGACCAGGTGGCGGTTGTGCGAAGTGGCGGCCGCCTCGGTGCTGAGGATTCCCTGGTCGATCTGCTCCTGCAACAGGGAATGGTCATGCGTCAACAATTCGAGACTGCCGCCGCGCAGTCGATAGACGCGGGAATCGCCGACATGCGCAATCGTGGCGTGATTGTTCCGCAACAGCACGAGCGCCACGGTCGAACCCATGGCCTGCTCCTGAAGCGAGTCGCTGAGCTGCACGCGCCGCTGGCCTTCCATCAGGATCGCGCGGTTGGCTCTTTCTATGCATGCGCTCACGAGGTCGGCTACCGCGTCCTGGGTGTCAGGCCGCGCCTGCAGGCCATGGGTCATCCCCTCAACGATGATGTGGACGGCCAGACGGCTGGCCACGTCGCCGGACTGGTAGCCGCCCATGCCGTCCGCCAGCACCAGCAAGCCCAGCTCGCCGACGGTGGCGATGCTGTCCTCGTTCAGGGTGCGCAGCAATCCGGGGTCGGAGCGTGCGGCGATTTCGAACGACAAGGGGGGAGCGTACGACGCGTAGGGCAAAACGAAAGCCTCCTATGGGTTTGTTATACTTTTTGCTGCCGAGAATTCTCGCATTCGGAATCCCACCAAAGCAAGCTACCCGTCTCCTCCCACATGGTCAGCCCAACACAATTCGGACGTTATGAAGTGGTCTCTGCGCTTGGTCAGGGTGCTATGGGCGCGGTTTACAAGGCGGTTGACCCGCTGATCGAGCGCACGGTCGCGATCAAGACGATCAATCTCGACCTGTCGAAAGACGAGCGTGCCGAATTCGAAACGCGGTTTTACCGCGAAGCCAAATCTGCGGGACGCCTGAACCATTCCAATATCGTCACCATTTACGACGTGGGCGAGACCGGCGATGTCGCCTACATTGCGATGGAATACGTGGAGGGCGAATCGCTGCGCGAAATGCTCGATTCCGGGGTGGTGTTTCCCCCCGCCCTGATCGGCCGGATCGCGGCGCAAATTGCGGGCGCATTGAATTATGCACATGAGAACCAGGTGGTGCACCGCGATATCAAGCCAGCCAACATCATGATCACGCGGAATCGCGACGTCAAAATCATGGATTTCGGCATTGCGCAGATTCCCACGGGCTCGCGCACGCAGCTTGGCACTGTGCTGGGCTCACCCAAATACATGGCGCCGGAGCAGGTGGCGGGTGAGGCCACGGATGGCCGGACCGATATTTTCGCGCTGGGGGTGGTGCTGTATGAAATGCTGACGGGAGTGACGCCGTTCAATGGCGACAACCTCAGCGCCATCCTGTACAAGATACTGAATGAAGAAGTCGCGCCGCCCAGTACGGTCAATCTTGGCGTACCGCCAGTGTTCGACCGCATCATCGCCCGGGCCATGGCCAAGCGCCCGGAGGATCGCTACCAGACCGCCGGAGAGTTCGCCCGTGATTTGGAGGGGGATGACGCTCCTCTCCCGCAGAAGCCGCGTCCGCCGGCCGTCGGCAGGCGGCCGGGTCAGGCAGGCAGCGCGCCAACGGAGCATGAAGCCACGCTATGCCTAACGCCACAGCAGGCCGGCAGCGTTCGGGGCGTGTCGCAGGCGGGCGGCGGCGGGGGTATCCGGTTAACACCCGCCTCGTTTCTGGGCGGAGCACAAGGGCGCCGCATGCGCCTGCTGCTTGCCATCCCGGTGCTGCTCGTGGTCGGGTGGGCGATGGTTTGGCAGGGGCTCCCATCCAAGCGCGCCGCACTGCCTACAGCGGATGCGCCGGAAATCGAAACAGTACACATTGACACGCCGCCCCCACTTTTGCCCGCCGCCAGCGGGATCGCCACGCCCGACGTGCCGGAAACGATCGTGCAGGCCAAAGCCACGCTGACGTTGGCAGTTTCACCCTGGGGCGAGGTATTTGTCGATGGCAAGCGTGTCGGCGTGTCGCCACCGCTCGCCAAGCTGCCGCTTGAGCCGGGCAGGCATGTGGTGGAAATACGCAATCAGGGATTCGCTTCCTATCGTGGTACCGTGAATCTGGAGCCGGGGAAGTCGCACAAGATCCGGCACAAGTTCAGGTAAAGGCAGGGAAATGATGATGATGCGAACCGCCGTGCTGCTTCTCGCCACCGTACTGATAACGGCCTGCGCCGCGCCTATCATGCGCGATACCGGCCTCGACAAGCTCGCGCTTCGCAAGGCGGAACAGGATCTGTCAGCGGGCATCCGGGCGTACGAAGACGGCGACTATAGAAATGCGTCCCGGCTGTTGCAAAGCGCGTCCTCCGCAGGATTGCTGCTGAACTCCGACAAGGTCGCGGCGCACAAGTACCTTGCCTTCATGCATTGCGCGCAATCGCGGGAAAAGGCTTGTCGCGACGAATTCCGCAAGGCACTGCAAATCGATCCGAAATTCGAGTTGGCGCCGGCGGAATCCGGCCACCCGGTGTGGGGGCCGGTCTTCAGAAGTCTGAAGACCGACATGGCAAGAAAATCCTAAGCAACGCCTCTTTTTTTCAAGGAAACTGGGCGCTCTGCCGCGCACCGAGCGCTGTTTACAACGGCCACACCCACATCAGCATCGGCAGGCTGACCCCAATGACGATCACGTCCAGCGGCAGTCCCATCCGCCAGTAATCGCCGAAACGGAAACCGCCCGGACCGAGGATCAGGGTGTTGTTCTGGTGGCCGATCGGCGTCAGAAAGGCGCATGAGGCGCCTACCGCCACCGCCATCAGGAAGGTATCCGGATTCACCCCCAACTGGCTGGCGGCGCCGAGCGCGATCGGGCACATCACCGCTGCGGTGGCCGCGTTGTTCATCAGGTCGGTCAGCATCATGGTGACGATCAGCAGCGTCGCCAGGCCGATGACGGCGTGGCCCTGGGCAATGTGGTCCAGCAGGAAGCGGGCGATCAGGTCGGCGGTGCCGGTGCTCTGCATCGCGCCTGCCACCGGGATCAAGGCGCCGAGCAGGATGACGACCGGCCAGTCGATGGCCTCGTAGACCGCGCGCGGCGGCACCGTGCGCAGCACCATCGAGGCGAGTACCCCGGCGGTGAAGGCGACCGCGATCGGCAGCAGCCCCAGCGCCGCGACGACGACCGCCAGCCCCAGGATGAGGCTGGCGGTGACGGCCTTGCGCGTGTCCGGAATGTAGAGCGCGCGCTCGGCCAGCGGCACGCAGCTGGCGGCCGATGCGAATTCGGCGATGGCTTCCGGCGTGCCCTGCATCAAGAGCACGTCGCCGGCCTTGAAGCGGTAGGTGCGAAGCCGGGCCCGGCTGCGCCGGCCCTGGCTCGATACCGCGAGCAGGTTGATGCCGTAACGGCTGCGCAGCTGGATGTCGCTGGGCGTGCGCTCAAGCAGTCCGGAAGACGGCAGGATCGCCAGCTCCACCAGCGCGATTTCATCCGGCGGCGTCGCCTTTTTCCCTTCGTCCGCCTGGACCGCATTTCCGGCTGCGGCCTTGTCCACGTTGGACTGGGACTCCTCCAGCACCAGTCCGAGGCTGGACAGGGCCGTGGCAAGGGTTTCCGCCTCGGCCTCGATGATCAGGATGTCGCCGGCATGCACATAACGGCCGGCATTCGGCGCCGACACCCGCACGTCGTTACGCACCAGACCGACGATCTGCGCGTCCGCGTCTTCCAGCGCCGCCTCGATTTCACGCAGCTTCATGCCGGCCGCCTTGCTGTTCTCGGTCACCCGCGCCTCGGTCAGGTAGGTGCCGGTATCGAACCCATCGGCGTCGGTCTGCTTGCGTGTCGGCACCAGCCGCCAGCCGACGAGGCCGATGAAAAGCACGCCCAGCAGCGTCAGCGCGACCCCGACCGGGCTGAAGTCGAACATGCCGAAGCTGCCGAGGCCGGCTTCTTCGCGCAGGCCGGAAACGATCAGATTGGGCGGCGTGCCGATCAATGTGGTGGTGCCGCCTAGAATCGAGCCGAATGCCAGCGGCATCAGCACCTTGCCGGGCGGCAGATCCAGCCTGCGGGCGAGCTGCATCGCCACCGGGATCAGCAGCGCGAGTGCGCCGACATTGTTCATGAAGGCGGACAGCAGCGCCCCCAGCGCGGTCAGCGAAAAAATGGCCAGCGTCGGCCCGGCCTTGGCGGGCAGCACGCGGCGCGTCAGCGCGTCCACTGCGCCCGAGGTTTGCAGGCCATGGCTCAACACCAGCACGCAGGCGACGGTGATCACCGCCGGATGGGCAAAGCCGGCAAAGGCGTCGGCGGTCGCCACCAGTCCGGCAAACACGCAGGCCAGCAGCGCGCCCACCGCCACCATGTCGTGGCGCCAGCGTCCCCACAGGAACATGCCGATGGTGGCGAAGAGGATGCCGACGATGAGCATCTGCTCCGTATTCATGTGGTTTCCCCCAGATGTCGGTGCCGGTCCTGCGCGGCGGTTCTCAGATGGAATATAAAGCATCCGCGCGGCGCCCTTTTTAATTGGATGGCTTTTCGGTAGGCTTCGCGCTAATCCTACGATAATCGAGCCCATGCACTTCACCCCTGAAA
>JAKACL010000182.1 GCA_021821425.1 Pseudomonadota bacterium | reverse complement strand
GCTGACTGCCCGCCTCCTTGTCCGACTCCGGCAGGGATGCCAGCAGTACGGCGGTGGGGACTGCTTTCAGTGCCTCGGTCAATGCCTGCACAAAGCTCAGGTTGGAATCGAAGCTGCCACCGGTCAGGGTTTTGCCTTCTTCAAACTGGCGGATATAGGCCACCAGTTCGTCGATCAGGATTACGCAGGGCGCGTAACGGATGAGTAAGGTTTCCAGAACTGCCTTGCCCGGCGAGGTGCCCGATTGATCCGCATCAGCCACCAGCGCATAGCCCTCGGTGCCACCCAACTGCCATGCCAGATCGCCCCAGAGGGTATGAATGGCGTGCCCTTCGTGCATGAAGGGCTGGTTGGGTGATGATTTGATGCCATCCAGCACCGCCACCCGGGCGCGTGGGAGTTCGGTGACACCGGCGGCATCCAGAATGGCGGGTACGCCCTGCAGTTCGCTGACCGGGACCGTGCCTTGAGCCAAGTGATATACCGCCAGCATGGTATGGGTCTTGCCGCCGCCAAAAGCGGTCTGCAACTGAATCACCGGGTCGCCGCCCTGTCCCGATAAACGCCGGACGACCGAGTGGAGCAGCAGGCCCATGCCCTCGGTGATGAAGGTACGCTGGAAGAACAGCACCGGGTCCTGATAGTCGTCAGTTGCGGTACCCGCATGCACCCGCGACAGATCGGCGGCAAATTCGGCCTGCTGGAAGGTGCCCTTGAGCACGTCTTCATGGGGAACGGCGACTTCGCGCCAGGGTTTCAGGGTCATATTCTTATCTCACTGTCCATGTCATATCGGGCTTAAGTGTGTGCTGATCGACTACCGCAGGATGCGGATCAACAGCTTTAATCAGCGACCTTAACTTCTGCAATACCAGAGCAGGATCTATGGCGCGCGGTCGCAACCGGGACTGCCGCGCAGGCAATTCAAGATGCAGCACTACCCGGAGTTCCCGGCACTTCAGCAATTTCGCGGCAAGCCTTTTTTCAGCCACATCATTCGCATGACATTTTGCCGAAACCAGCCCTGCCAGAGTGTCCCTTACCTTCATGGCCACTTCATCGGCCAAATCGATGACCTTTGTTCGTGGGTGAACGCGATAATCTTTCACCTCAATCAACCACGTCCGCGATGGGGATGACTCTGCATAGACGATATCTACTGCCTTGCTTCCGCCACAAACCGTGCTGAATTGTCCGCGATAATGTGACCAATCATCATACTGACTGGCTAATGCGTCCACCTTAAAGGTAAAGACCAGGTTTCCCTCTGTAATCACCTGTTGAATGACTGGCATGTCAGTCTTCCATCGCCAAATAACGGTCGGATTGCATCAGCTCTTCGTCCAGCAATACCAGCGTTTGCAACTCGTCTGTACTATCACCCTGCTCAACGGCCGTTTCTTCTGGGGCATTAGGTGTTGCTTTTAAAGCAAAATAACGCCGTTTTACGCTTTCAAACCGCGATTGCGCCGCCAGTATTTCCAGCTCGCGCAGCAAGAACAAGGAGTGCGTGGCTACAAAAACCTGAATGCCCTGATTGCAGATATGCATAATACTTTCGGCAACCACTTTGATGAGCTTGGGATTCAGGTTGCTTTCCGGTTCATCCCAGAACAGATAACCCTTTTCAAGCAGAATCCCTGTACTGATGAGGCGTGCAAGCATCGCCATTTTACGTAGCCCTTCCGCGACCAAAGGCATTTCCATTCGACTTTCACCGGGTTTATTCAGATAAATCTCACCCGTTGCAGCGTCTACCGTGACCTTGCCCCCCATATGTGCTTCAATGGGTATCAGCAAATGCCCTACGGTCAACTCCTTCAGGCCTTTCAGCCCAGGGGTCCCCAACAGCGAGACTGTGTCCCGCCAGGTTTCCTCAAAGGGCACATGATAATTATCGTAAAATGGCCCAAACCAGGGACAAAGTGTCAGTAATTCTCTGGTTGGCAGGAATACTGCTGGTGCATGCTGGTCCGTTGTCGGCGTTTCATCTACTTGCACCGCGACACTGGCACGTGTTGCGAAGCTGAACGCACAAGATTGCTGGCCATCCTTCATGGTGAAGACCAACTCGCATTTGTCCTGCCCTTGCCGTCTTTTGACCAGACGCCCTAAAGTGTCGGGCCGGAACACGCCCACCAGTTTGTCTGCATAGGCCTTTTGCAAGGCGGTTTTCGTATATTCTTTGGAATCTACATGCACTTTAAGAACCGCGTAAATCAGCTTGAGCAGTTGCGTTTTGCCCAGTCCGTTTACGCCAACGACCACATTCAAACCCGATGAAAAGCGGTATTCATCGTTGGGCAACACGCCGAAGTTCTTGATGCGTACACTTTTTAGCATGGCTATATCTCGCTTAAAATAGGCGTCGGAACCATTACCGAACCCGCATACCACCACAATCTACAGTTGTGGATGATGGCAATTTTTCGCCCTGACTTGTGGCTCATACGTCCTCTCCTGCGGCATCTGGTTCGTGCGACAACTGACCACTGGCAGCGCGTTCGCGGGCCAACAAAACAGCGCGGTGCAATTGCGCCTGCATCAGCTTCATATCGGGGATGTGGTCCAGATATTCAGCAACACGAATATTTGCGCTGCTCAAATCCATAAGTTCCACCTGTTCCGCGTTGGCGCCAGCGCACAAAATCAGTCCGATAGGCGATTCCTCATCCTGAGTGCGGTCGTACTTGTCGAGCCAACGCAGATAAAGTTCCATCTGCCCTTTATGCGCAGGCTGGAACTGTTCCAATTTCAACTCGACCGCCACCAGTCGGCGCAAATACCGGTGGAAAAACAGCAGATCGAGATAAAAATCATCGGGACCGACGGTGATGCGTTTCTGCCGCGCAACAAAGGTAAATCCTGCGCCCAATTCAAGCAAAAAGCGCTCCATGTCGCGCAGGATGGCTGCCTCAAGATCGCGCTCGCTGTAGCCATCTGGCAAGCCGAGAAAATCCAGCATGTAGGGATCACGAAAAACCATATCCGGCGTCATCTGCCCACCTGCGCGCAGGTGGCTCAGTTCGGCTTGCATGACCGCTTCCGGCTTTTTAGCGACG
Organism: Pseudomonadota bacterium; assembly: GCA_021821425.1. The sequence continues at coordinate 2,974 of JAKACL010000182.1, read as the reverse complement.
GCAGTGCGCAGGTAAAGCTGGCTGCCGATGCGCTCGCGCAGGGTACGCACACTCCAGCGTTCGATGCGGCACATCTCGGCATAGAACTCGCGTTCCAAGGGCTTTTTCAGGGGGATCAGTGCAATGAAATGGGTCCAGCTTAAATGTCGTACCAGCGATACGACAATCTGCTCGTCGGGGAAAACTTCGGCAAACTGGATCATCCGCGCCAAATTCTTGGCCCCGAAGCCCTGCCCATAGTCACGTACCAACTGGGCGGACAGCGTCGGTACAATCTCTTCCCCGTATCCGGCACGCTTTTTCTTCAGCACTTCCTTGCGGATGCGCTGCCCGACCTGCCAATACAACATCGTCAGCGTACTGTTGGCCGTCTGGGCAACATGCTGGCGTGCCTGTTCAATGAGGTCGCGGACTTCGCTGATCAGTGCTTTACTACTCATGGCCGAATCGCTCATGTCAGATCAATGGCCTCTGCGTTTCGACGACACCCGACTCCCCTGCGGCCTGTTCGATGCCGTTCCATGCAGCCACCAGTTCGTTGTAGGCGCGGGCTTCTTCCGCCCAGCTTTTGCGCTCGCAGAGGGTATATAGACGATATGCGAGGGCGCGTATGGCTTCGGCCTGGGCGGGCATGCGCGCCAGCAGGGCACCGGCGGCGGTTTCGCCGTCCTGATTGAGGGCACGGATGAGTTGATGCAGGACTTGCCAGATGGGGGCCTTGCCCTTGCTCTGGGTGTCAGATGCCCCATCACGCGGTAGCTCTGCCCAGCGCAACAGGCGCAGATTGCCGCCGCTACTGTCCACCACGCCAGACTCGCTCAGTCTGCCGACGCTGGTGCCTTTAGCACGGGCCAGCACATCGGCCTCACCGAATTTGCTGGTGGCCCAACCCTGCTGCTCAAACCAGGCCAGACAAAACTGGGTGTCGTGGTCGAAGTCGTCTTCGGCAAAAAAGCGGTTGATAAGCTGCAAGGCTGTTTTGACACGCATGGGGGTGCCGTCGGCCTCCAGCACGGCGCTGTACTGGCTGAAAATGGCCATGCCGGGGCCGATGATAGCCTGGCTCAAATCTACCGGGGCGACGGGCGAATTGACGCCACCGCGGGTCATGTCGAGGAGGGCATCGGGCAGCGCGGCATTGAGTTCGCGCAGGAAGGCGCGGCGGCTGATGCTGGGTGCATCCAGGGCACGCGGGCGGCAGACGAGGACGATACTGGAGGCGAGGGCATTCATCGACTTCTTCAAGTTGCCGATCAATTCTGTACGCATAGGCCAGGTGCCGGTGAGGGTAAAACCGGCACGCAATACCGCCTCCAGAAAGGTTTCCCAGCCTGTGCTGTGGGTGCCGACATCGTCCTTGGTGTCACTCTGCTTGAAGGCGTAGTAAATCGTCACGGGAAATGCCGGGTGCGCCTGCGCCGCCAGGTTGTGCATGGCGCGGGTCATACCGTCGAGAAAGAAGGCCTCGGCCTCGGTTTTACCGCCGTGGCGATAAGGGGTGGCCACCAGTTCTTCCGCCTTGGGTACGGCCAGCGTGGCATAGAGATTGGGAAAAATAGGTTTGAGGCTTTTGCGCAGCCACACATAGAAAAAGTCCGACAGGTCAGCGTAGCCGATGTTGTCGTAATACGGGGGGTCGGTGGAAATTACTTTATTGGCGCTAATAGTTTGGGTTTGAGCGTCTGCTTGTGCTACGAACCCGTAACGATCCGCTCGCAAATTCAAAAGCAGCTTCGCTGCTTGTTCACAACCACTTAGAAGATTTCCTGACGAATCACTAAAGGGATTTGCCTCAGCAAAGTCCCACACCATAGGTATTGCTTGTCGCCCAAACGTACTTGTTACAGTATCGCGTCCGGAATGCCATGCACAGATGCTGGACCAATAATTCGCGCCTTTATCAATCGCAAACGCCAAATACACCCCCACCGCCTCCGCATAAGCTGTGGCGCCAGTGCCGCCTTGGTCGAGTGGTTTCGGGTCGAGCAGGGCGGCGATTTCGGGGTGATGGGCGGCATCTTCGGGGCGGATGCCTGCGGCTTGCATCCGGCTTTCGGCCAGTGCGGCAAAAGCCCGCTCCGCATCCGCGCGCACGCGGGCGATAGCTTCGGGCACGAGGTCGGCAAAGGTCGTCAGCGACACGAGTTGGCGGGGGGTGAAGAGGTCGCCGTAGGTCTTCAACCCATACAGCGGCGGTGAGAACCAGCGCGGATTCTCAGGCATGGCCACTTCTGGCCTCCATTCAGGGTGGGCCTGACGGGCAATGGCTTCGTGTTCTGCTGTGGGTGCCAGATATACACGGCCTCTCGCCCCTTCTGCGACGACAGTCATGAGTCGCGCACCCATGTGCCCCGCATTGGCCTCAGCGTAGATATGCTTCGGCTCAACCGGTGAATCCGACATCAGACAGCGAAAATTCGCCCCGCGTGCCAGCTTGGTGCCGTTTTTGGCACTTTCCGGTGGCTCCCCCACCTTCACCGTAAAGTGATAGCGATCGCCCTCCACTACCGGCTGCACATACGCTTCCTTGCCCGCCTTGCTGCTGAGCACAAAGGTGCTGGCCAGCGGCACATCCACATGACTGAAGGCAGGGTTGGGGCTTTTGACGGTGCGCGCCCAGAGCCAGGCGATGACCGTGAGTTTTTGACCGAACAGCGGCGCGAGGTCGGGGCGCTCGGCCACCATATCGGCGGTGACTTCGATCTTGGGATAAAGCGGACCGATGCGTTTTTCTGCTTCCGCCCGCATCCACGCGCCATAGCGGCGCACATCCTCGGCCAGGCCCTGAGCACCCTGCCAGTTTTTGGCGAATAGTTCGGCGCCACGCTTGCCCTGCGCTTCCAGCTCCGGCCCCACGGGAGGCAGGCCAGCAAACTTGGGCGGAATCTCGATCATGGCCTTGTTGATGGTGACGGCCACGGGGTTGAGGTCGGAGGCGTAGCTCTCCAGCCCCAGCCGCTGCGCTTCCAGCGGC
>JAKACL010000181.1 GCA_021821425.1 Pseudomonadota bacterium | reverse complement strand
CGGCTGCAGCAGGCCATCGCCCGCATGCGCCACCATGATCGTTATATCGGCGTGCTGGTGCTCAACATCACGGATTTCCATCGGGTCGTGGGCGTATATGGCCACCATGTTGCGGACGAGGCCTTGAACCTGATTGCCGGGCATTTGCTGGCGCAGGTACGCGACGGCGACACGGTCGCACGCCTGGAGGGTGACGAATTCGCCGTCATTTTCTCCGACGTGGCATCGACGGCAGACGCCATACATCTCGCCCGACAACTGGTGCACTCACTCCCCAGCGTTGTACGCAGTGGCGAGCGCGAAATCCACCTGGCGGTACGCGCCGGCGTGGCCATCTATCCGGATGATGGCGCTACTGCCGCAGGCCTGCTGGGTGGCGCAACGCTTGCCTGCAACAGCGGCAAGGCAAGTCAGGGCCATATGCTCAACTTCTATTCAGCCGAGATCCAGCAAGCCGCCAGAGACCGCGAGAAATTCGAACAGGCGCTGCGTCATGCGATCAACGCCGGTCAGGGACTGGAACTGCATTACCAGCCCGTGGTTGACATCGTTTCGTACCAGATTTTCAGCGTGGAAGCTCTGGCGCGCTGGAACAGCAGGGAATTGGGCGCCATACCGCCTTCGCGCTTCATTCCCGTCGCCGAGGAAACAGGACTGATCGTTCCGCTTGGAAACTGGGTGCTCGACTCTGCCCACCGCCAGGCTGCAGCCTGGGAAGGGCTGGGCATAAATGCGTTTCAGATCGCCATCAACGTGTCCTTCCAGCAGCTAAACCGCGCAGACTTTCTGGAACGCCTGTGCAGCAGCACCGATGTGTATGCCGCAAAAAACCGGATCGCGATCGAACTGACGGAAACCGAGTTGATGGATAGCATCGAAACCACTATCCGGCAGCTTGAACTGCTGAAGGGGAGCGATTTCACCATTTACATCGACGACTTCGGCACCGGCTATTCATCACTGAGCTATCTGCAGCGCTTGCCGGTCGACGTCCTCAAGATCGACCGCAGTTTTGTCGGCACCCTGGGGCAATCTGAAAACAGTGCGGAAATCGTTCGCACCATCATCGCCTTGGCCAGAAGCCTCCAGCTCAAGACCATTGCCGAGGGCGTGGAAACCGCCGAACAGCTTTCCCTGCTGCAGCAACTTGGATGCGATTACGCCCAGGGCTATCTCTTCAGCAAGCCTCTGCCTGCCGATGAAATCACCCGCCTGCTCCAGGCGGGCACCACCCTCTCGCCTTCCCTCTAGAAGCCGGCCCGGTTTAAATTCCTGTCCGCACATTCGCCGGACCGCGGGCGAACTACAATTGAAACAGGCAACAAGGAGAAGGAAATATCGATGTTCGAATCAGCGGAACTCGGCCACAAGATCGACAAGGCAACCTACGACAATGAGGTTCCCAAGCTGCGGGAGGCGCTGCTGGATGCACAATTCGACCTGGTCGCCGCGAAGAAATTCGAAGTCGTCATCCTGGTTGGCGGCGTGGACGGCGCCGGACGCAGTGAAACGGTCAACCTGCTCAACGAATGGATGGACCCGCGCCATATCGAAGTGCATGGCATGGGCGACCCCTCCGACGAGGAACGCGAGCGACCGCCGATGTGGCGTTTCTGGCGCGCGCTTCCGCCCAAGGGTCGCATCGGCGTGTTCATGGGCTCGTGGTACACCTGGCCCATCCTCGACTACGTCTACGGCAAGATCGACCAGGGGACCTTCCACGACAAGATCGACCGCATCGTGCGTTTCGAGAAAATGCTGGTCGACGAAGGCGCCATGGTCATCAAGTTCTGGGTGCACCTCTCGCCGGAGGCGCAGCGCAAGCGCCTGAAAGCGCTGGAAAAAGACCCCCGCACCCGCTGGCGCGTAACCAAGCGCGACCATACCCGGCTCGACATGTACCAGAAGTTCCGCGATGCCGACGAGGATGCGCTGCGCATGACCAGCACGGCGGAAGCTCCGTGGTACATCGTCGAGGGCGCCGACCCACGCTACCGCGAACTGACCGTGGGAAAGATCCTGCTCGAAGCCCTGCGCCGTCGCCTCGACCAGCAGGAAATCCCGCGCCGGGCCAGCACGGCGCCACCGTTGCTGCCCTCGATCGACAACCTGCATGTGCTGAAATCGCTAGACCTCAGCCACAGCCTGGGCAAAAAGGAATATGAACGCGCCCTGGAGGAACAACAGGCACGGCTGGCGCTGCTCACGCGCGATCCGCTGTTCAATGAGATATCCGTGGTCGTGGTATTCGAGGGGAACGACGCCGCCGGCAAGGGTGGCAGCATCCGCCGCATCACCGGCGCGCTCGACGCACGCCAGTATCAGGTCATCCCCATTGCCGCACCGACCGAGGAGGAGCGCGCCCACCCCTATCTGTGGCGCTTCTGGCGTCATTTGTCGCGACACGGGCGCATCACCCTGTTTGACCGCTCCTGGTACGGGCGCGTACTGGTCGAACGCGTCGAAGGCTTCTGCCCGGAAGCCGACTGGATGCGCGCCTACGGTGAAATCAACGATTTCGAGGACCAACTGGCGCGGCACGACACGGTGGTGGTCAAGTTCTGGCTCGCCACCAGCAAGGACGAGCAGATGCGCCGCTTCAAGGAGCGCGAACAGACCGGCTTCAAGCGCTACAAGATCACCGACGAAGACTGGCGCAACCGCGAAAAATGGGACCAATACGAGCGCGCAGTGTGCGATATGGTCGAGCGCACCAGCACTGATTACGCGCCGTGGACCCTGGTCGAGTCGAACGACAAGCACTATGCCCGCATCAAGGTACTGCGCACGCTATGCGACCGTATCGAGGCCTACCTGGACGAACGGCACAAGGCCATGAAGAAACAGGACGGCGACAAGGACAAGGGAAAAGCCAAGACAAAATAAGAACCACGGCAACCGAGTAGCCGCGCCCCTGGATGCCAGACTCCCCAAGGCATGGCTGCGCCAGCTGCCTAATGCACCATTCCGGAAAAGGGCAATCGCAGTCCTTGCAAATTCCGCACACGGCAAATAGACTACACAGTCTACCCACAGCGGGGACGCGCCATGCCCATCGCAACAGAAATGCACCAGGATGCCCGCCAGCGGCTGCTCGATGCGGCCTGCGAAGTCTTCCGCAACGAAGGCTATCGCGTCAGCATCGATCGCATCGCGCAGCGCGCGCAAGTGGCGCGGCAGACGCTGTACAACCACTTCCCCAGCAAGGAGGCCTTGTTCGCGGAAGTGGTACATCACGCCATCCACTCCATCCTGGTCACGCTCGATGGCGACGCCGACGTACGCGCGACGCTGCTGGCTTTCGGCAATGCCTATCGCGAGAAGCTGCTTTCTCCCGAGGGTTTGGCGCTGTTCCGCACCATGGCGGCGGAAGCGCCGCGCTTCCCTGAACTGGCCAGGCAGTTTTTCCGCCAGGGCCCGCTCACCACGCGCAAGCGCCTGTCCGCCTATCTCGAGAAGGCCATGGAACGCGGCGCGCTGCGCCGCGACGATCCCGAATTCGCCGCCGAAATGCTGACCGCCATGCTCGCGGACACCGACCGTCTGCGCGGTCTGCTCAATCTTCAAACCGATTTGCTCAAACCCGCCAAGACGGCGCAGGCAGTGGACTGCTTCCTGCGCGCCTTCGCTCCCGGAAAGGACATGCAATGAAACGCCTTGCCCTGCTGCTCGCCCTGCCCCTCGTCACCGCCTGCGGCCCCAACGACAAAAACGCCGCCCCGCAGGGTGGTGGACCGGGTGGAGGCATGCCGCCACCCGAGGTCGAGGTCGTCCAGATCGGACGCGGCTCGGCCACGCTCACACCGGAACTGCCCGGTCGCGTGGAGGCGGTGCGCAGCGCCGAAGTACGCGCACGCGTCGAGGGCATCGTGGAAAAACGGCTGTTCAAGGAAGGCAGCGACGTGCGCGCCGGCCAGCCGCTGTTCCAGCTTGACGACCGCACTTACCGCACCGCCGCCAAGGCGGCCGAAGCCGAGGTATTCGTGAAGCGACTGAACCTCTCGCGCGTGGAATCGCTGCTGCCCGTCAAGGCCGTCAGCCAGCAGGAGGTCGACATCGCCCGCGCCGAACTGAAGCAGGCCGAGGCCCAGCTCGCGCGCGCGGAACTGGACCTGGAAAACACCACCGTGCCCGCGCCCATCTCCGGGCGCATCGGCCGCGCGCTGGTCACCGAGGGCGCACTGGTGGGGCGCAACGAAGCCACGCTGCTCGCCACCATCGAGCAACTGGAACCGGTCAACGTACTGTTCACGCAGCCCAATGCCGAGGTGCTGCGCCTGAAGGCGGCGATGGCTGCCGGCAGGATGAAAGCCGCAGACAGCCGCAGCGTGCAACTGATTCTTGAAAACGGCCAGCCCTATGCGCACTAGGGCAAGCTTTTCTTCAGCGACATGAGCGTGGACCCCAGCACCGGCGCCATCACGCTGAAGGCCGAATTCCCCAACCCCCAGCGCCTCTTGCTGCCCGGCACCTTCGTGCGCGTGCGCATGGCCCAGGCCGTGGCGGCCGACGTGATTGCCGTGCCGCAGCGCGCCGTGCTGTCCGGGCCGCAGGGCCAGTTCGTCATGCTGGTGGGCCCGGAAAGCAAGGCCGTGCCGCGGCCGGTAAAACTCGGCTCCATGGCCGGCGACGACTTCGTGGTCGAGGATGGCCTCGCCGGCGGGGAAACCCTGATCGTGACAGGCCTGCAGAAGGCGCGCCCCGGCACCGTGGTGAAACCCGTTCCCCTGAAACAGGCGAACTGACATGGCACGTTTCTTCATTCACCGGCCCATCTTCGCGTGGGTCATCGCCATCCTGATCATGCTGGTCGGGGTGATCGCATTGAAGAACCTGCCGGTGGCGCAGTACCCGCAGGTGGCGCCGCCGCAAGTGGCGTTCAACGTCACCTATCCCGGCGCCTCCGCCCAGGTTATCGAAGATACGGTCATCAAGCTCATCGAGCAGGAGATGAACGGCATCGAACACCTGCTCTACATGGAAGCATCTTCCGAACTGGGTGCCGGCACGCTGACGCTGACCTTCGAGCCCGGCACCAACGTCGACATCGCCTCGGTGGAAGCGCAGAACCGCTACAAGCGGGTGGAGTCGCGTATCCCCGAGGACGTGCGCCGCATCGGCGTGCCGGTGACCAAGCCGCAGCGCAACTACCTGATGTTCGTCGCCCTGCACTCCAAGGACGGCAAGCGCAACGCCATCGACCTGGGCAGCTTCGCCGCCGCCAACGTGCTCGATCCGATCCGGCGCGTGCCGGGCGTGGGCGAGGCCATCCTGTTCGGCAGCGAGTACTCGATGCGTGTCTGGCTGAAGCCCGAGCAGCTGATCGCCTACGGCCTCACCCCTGCCGACGTCAAGCGCGCACTGCAGGCGCAGAACGTGCAACTCGCCACCGGCGAACTGAACCAGGCGCCAGGTGCTGCCGGCGCACAGGTGAACGCCGTGATCGTGACGCGCGGCCGCCTTTCCACGCCGGAGGAATTCGGCAACGTGGTGGTGCGCGCACTGCCCAACGGCGCCACCGTCAAGGTCAGGGACATCGCCCGCGTGGAACTGGGCGGCGACACCTACGAGCGCTACGCGCGCATGAACGGCCAGCCCATCGCGGCCATCGCCGTCCGCGTCGCGCCCGGTGCCAATGCGCTGGACGTGGCAAAGGCGGTAAAGGACCGCATAACTGACCTCGCGCGCTTCTTCCCCGAGGGCATCGACTGGGCCGTGCCTTACGACACCTCGCGCTTCGTCGAGATTTCCATTTTCGAGGTGGTGAAGACCCTGGGCGAAGCCATGATCCTGGTGTTCATCGTCATGTACGTGTTCCTGGGCCACTGGCGCACCACGCTGATCCCGGCCGTGGTCGTGCCGGTCGCGCTGGCCGGCGCCACCGCCAGCCTGTACGCCTTCGGCTTCTCCATCAACGTGCTCACCCTGTTCGCCATGGTGCTCGCCATCGGCATCCTGGTGGACGACGCCATCGTGGTGGTGGAAAACGTCGAGCGCATCATGCGCGAGGAGCGCCTGTCGCCGCTCGCCGCCACCGTGAAGGCGATGGATCAGATTCTCGGCGCGATCCTCGGCATTTCCGTGGTGCTCTCG
>JAKACL010000180.1 GCA_021821425.1 Pseudomonadota bacterium | reverse complement strand
TTCGTACGGCTGCTTCTTGCGCAAGTCCCACTCGACGCCCGAGCCGCGCAGCATCGGGCCGGTGAAGCCCAGCGCCTTGGCGCGCTCGGGCGACACGACTCCAATGCCAACAGTGCGCTGCTTCCAGATGCGGTTGTCGGTCAGGAGCGTCTCGTACTCGTCGACATAGGTCGGGAAACGATGGGTGAAATCCTCGATGAAGTCGAGCAGCGAACCCTGGCGGTTGGCGTTCATCGACTTCATCGTCGCTTCGTTGCGGGTGTGCTGTGCAGCGTACTGCGGCATCGTGTCCGGCAGGTCGCGGTAGACGCCGCCGGGACGGTAATAGGCCGCATGCAGGCGCGCACCGGACACCGCCTCGTAGCAGTCCATCAGGTCCTCGCGCTCGCGAAAAGCGTACAGGAACACCGTCATCGCGCCGACGTCGAGCGCGTGCGCGCCCAGCCACAGGAGGTGGTTCAGCACACGCGTGATCTCGTCGAACATCACGCGGATGTATTGCGCGCGCTCGGGGACGTCGATCTGCAGCAGCTTCTCGATCGCCATTACATAGGCGTGCTCGTTGACCATCATCGACACGTAGTCGAGGCGGTCCATGTAGGGCACCGACTGGATGAAGGTCTTGTGCTCGGCGAGCTTCTCGGTCGCGCGGTGCAAGAGGCCGATGTGCGGGTCGGCGCGCTGGATCACTTCGCCGTCGAGCTCCAGCACCAAGCGCAGCACGCCGTGCGCGGCCGGGTGCTGCGGACCGAAGTTCATCGTGTAGTTTCTGATCTCGGCCATTAGCGCCCTGCCCCGTAGCTTTCGTCGCGCACGATGCGCGGCACGATTTCGCGCGGCTCGATCGACACCGGCTGGTAGATCACGCGCTGCTGGGTCGGGTCGTAGCGCATCTCGACGTTGCCGGACAGCGGGAAGTCCTTGCGGAACGGATGGCCGATAAAGCCATAGTCGGTGAGGATGCGGCGCAGGTCGGGATGGCCCTCGAATACGATGCCGAAGAGGTCGAAGGCCTCGCGCTCGAACCAGTTGGCCGACGGCCAGATATCGACCATCGAGGCCGCCACCGGCAGGGAATCGTCGGGACAGAACACGCGCACCCGCACCCGCTGGTTGTAGGTCAGCGAGAGCAAATGCACCACTACGGCAAAACGCGGGCCCTCCCAGATGCCATCGCCATAGTCCGAGTAATCCATCCCGCACAGGTCGATCAGCTGTTCGAAGCGGCAGTCGGGATGGTCGCGCAGCGTGCGCATCGCCGCTTCGTAATGCTGCGCCTCGACGACCAGCGTCAATTCGCCCAGCAGCACGAAGGACTGCACCAGCGCATCGCCGAGCGCGGTTTCAAGAGGCAAAGCGGGGGTATCCAGGGTCTGGGACATGGGCGGTCAGCGGGCGATGGTATTGGTGCGGCGGATCTTGTTCTGCAACTGGATGATGCCGAACAGCAAGGCTTCCGCGGTAGGCGGACATCCCGGCACGTAGATGTCGACCGGCACGATGCGGTCGCAGCCGCGCACCACCGAGTACGAGTAATGGTAATAGCCGCCGCCGTTGGCGCACGAACCCATCGAGATCACCCAGCGCGGCTCGGCCATCTGGTCGTAGACCTTGCGCAAGGCCGGGGCCATCTTGTTGCACAGCGTGCCGGCGACGATCATCACGTCGGATTGCCGCGGGCTCGGGCGGAACACGATGCCGAAGCGGTCGAGGTCGTAGCGCGACGCACCGGCCTGCATCATCTCCACCGCGCAGCATGCCAGGCCGAAGGTCATCGGCCACATCGAGCCGGTGCGCATGTAGTTGATGAGCTGGTCGGCCTTGGTGGTGACAAAACCCTGCTCGAGGACACCTTCGATAGTCATGCAGCCTCCTTCGCCCAGCCGCTTACTCGCGCCCGCCCTGCAAGCGTCGGCGACAGGACATCCCTCCGCGCGTCGCGGGCAGGCCTTTTCGCCGGGTCGATCCACGCTGGCGCGTGACCCCTCGCCCAACGGCTCAAAAGCCTTACTCCCATTCCAGCGCTCCCTTCATCCACTCGTAGATGAAACCGACGACCAGGATGCCGAGAAAAACCATCATCGCGACGAAGCCGGCCAGACCGATTTCCTCCAGCACGATGGCCCAGGGGAAAAGGAAGGCGATTTCCAGGTCGAACAGGATGAAAAGAATGGCAACCAGGTAATAGCGCACGTCGAATTTCATGCGCGCGTCCTCGAAGGCCTCGAAGCCGCATTCGTAGGGGGAGAGCTTTTCGCTGTCGGGGCGGTTGGGTGCCAGCAGGCTACCCGCGATGATGGGACCGACGCCGAAGGCCAGGCCAACCAGGATAAACAACAGAATGGGGAGGTAATTCTCCAGCACCGGGTTCCTCCGAATATGCCTGTCAGGCTATTGAGTCATTATTCCCCGAGTGTATTAGTCTGACGCGCCGACTGTCAAGCCGAAAAATTGGTACTTTTATTTTAATAATCAAAAGCTTATGCGATAGCGTGCGCTAATGAACAAATCAGGAAATTTGATGGTGCCGACGGCGAGACTCGAACTCGCACGACCTAGGTCACTACCCCCTCAAGATAGCGTGTCTACCAATTCCACCACGTCGGCCAAAGGGCTGTCGCCCTTCCAATGCGCCGGGCGCGAGCGCGTCCGGCTGAGGTTTTTACTGCGGGATGTCTGCTGCCCTGGAGCCGCCCTCCGGTGCCGCTGCAGGTGCTGCAGGTGCTGCGGGCGCAGCAGGCACGGCGGGCTGGGTGGTCGTCGGCACGTCTGTCCGATCGAGAACGCTGCCTGAGGGCTTATGTTGCTGCAGTCCGTAATAGCCCAGGATCAGGCTGGTCAGAAAGAACAAGGTTGCCATGATGGCGGTGCTGCGGCTGAGAAAGTTGGCCGAACCGGTGGCACCGAACAGGCTGCCCGACGAGCCGCTGCCGAATGCCGCACCCATGTCCGCACCCTTGCCATGCTGCAACAGAACCAGTGCGATGACCACGACGGCAACGATAATGTGAAGGATCCAGACCAGTGTTTCCATGTTTAACTCTTAGTGGGCAGCAGCTGCCCGGCAAATCGCGATGAACTCGTCGGCGATCAGGGAAGCGCCGCCAATCAGGCCGCCATCGATATCGGGCTGAGCCATCAATTCTGCCGCATTTGCGGCTTTTACGCTACCCCCGTACTGGATCACCAGCCCGTCTGCCACGCCCGCGTCGAGCGCTGCAATCTTGCCGCGGATGAAGGCATGCACCGCCTGCGCCTGTTCCGGACTGGCGGTCTTGCCGGTACCGATCGCCCACACGGGTTCGTAGGCCACCACCGCTTTCGCCAGCGAGGCGACGCTGGCGGCCTGGATCACCGCATCGAGCTGACGTGCAACGACCGCCTCGGTCACGCCCGACTCGCGCTCGTCCAGCGATTCGCCCACGCACAGGATCGGGGTGAGGCCGGCGGCTTGCGCGGCCATGTATTTCTTCGCCACCAGCGCGTCGGATTCGCCATACAGGCTGCGCCGCTCGGAATGGCCGACGATCACGTAATTGCACCCGAAGTCGAGCAGCATGCCGGTCGACACTTCGCCGGTGAACGCACCTTTGGCCTGTTCGGACACATTCTGCGCGCCCCAGGCAATGGACGATCCCGTCAGGCTTGCCTGGACCTGCGCCAGGTAGGGAAACGGCACGCACACGGCGGCATCGATCCCCGCCAGCGCGGGCTTGATTGCGTCCAGCAGGGCGGCATTTTCTGCCAGGCTGCCGTGCATTTTCCAGTTACCGGCTACGAGTTTCTTGCGCATGGGAGCTCTGCCAAACAAAAGTGCGCGATGGTAAGCGCAACGCGCCCGCGGGTCAACCGCAGCACGGGGTCAGGGGGCGATCAGCCTAAGCGGCCGGCGATGGAGTGGCTCCGGCCGGCAAGGCCTTAAGGTTCGCTTCGCGAACGTGAGCCTCCGGCGCGACATGACTGGACGGTTAGCCAAACCGGCCCGTAATGTAGTCCTCGGTCTGCTTCTTCTCGGGGCGCATGAAGATGGTGGCGGTTTCGTTGAATTCGATCAGTTCGCCCAGATACATGAAGGCGGTGAAATCCGAGATCCGCGCCGCCTGCTGCATATTGTGGGTGACGATGGCGATGGTGTAGTCGCTTTTCAACTCGTTGATGAGCTCTTCGATCTTGGCGGTGGAAATCGGATCCAGTGCCGAGGTCGGCTCATCCAGCAGCACGATTTCGGGCTTGACCGCGACCGCGCGTGCGATGCACAACCGCTGCTGCTGGCCACCGGAAAGCGACAGGCCATTCTGCTGCAGCTTGTCCTTCACCTCGCCCCACAGCGCGGCTTTCTTCAGTGCCCACTCGACGCGGTCGTCCATCGCGCTGCGCGACATGCGCTCGTACAGACGCACGCCGAAAGCAATGTTTTCGTAGATCGTCATCGGAAACGGAGTGGGCTTCTGGAACACCATGCCGATCTTGGCGCGCACCAGGTTCACGTCCTGGCTTTTGTCGAGCAGGTTCTTGCCGTGGAACAGGATCTGGCCTTTGGCACGCTGCCCCGGATACAGGTCGTACATGCGGTTGAAGGTGCGCAGCAGCGTGGATTTGCCGCAGCCCGACGGGCCGATGAAGGCAGTCACCTTCTTGTGCGCGATGTCCAGGCTGACGTTGTCGAGGCCCTTGAAATCGCCATAGAAAAAATCCAGGTTGCGGACCTGCAGTGCCGCATTTTCGCCGGCGGAAGGGGCATGATCGGGCTTGGATTGATTGGGCACAGCGTGGCTCCGGTGAAATTAACGTTTGTCTTTGTTGCGGAACGCGACGCGAACGACAATATTGACTGCCAGCACCAGGAAGGCAATCAACAGCGCGCCGCCCCAGGCCAGGTTCACCCAGTTTTCGTACGGGCTCAACGCAAACTGGTAGATCACCACCGGCAGGTTGCCCATGGGTTCCGCCATGTTGGTGCTGAAAAACTGGTTGTTCAGCGCGGTGAACAGCAAGGGCGCGGTCTCGCCGGTGATGCGCGCCATCGCCAGCAGCACGCCAGTCACCACGCCCGACTTGACCGCACGCAGCGTCACTTTGAGCGACACCTGCCAGCGCGGCGCGCCCACGGCGAATGCGGCTTCGCGCAGGCTCGTCGGTACCAGCTTCAGCATGTTTTCGGTGGTACGCACCACCACCGGAATCGCGATCAGCGCCAGCGCCAGCGAGCCGGCCCAGCCGGAAAACCCGCCGGTGGTCGCCACGAACAGCGCATAGACGAACAGGCCGATGACGATGGACGGTGCCGACAGCATGATGTCGGTCATGAAGCGGGTGAACGACGCAAATTTGGAGACACGACCGTATTCCGCCAGATAGATGCCCGCCAGAATGCCGACCGGCGTCGCGATCAGCATGGAAAACAGCAGGATGAGGCCGCTGCCGACGATGGCATTGCGCAGGCCGCCGCCTTCCGAACCGGGCGCCGGCGTGTCCTGGGTGAACAGGTCCCAGCTCAGCGCGGCAAAACCCTTGGAAAACAGTGTCCACAGAATCCACATCAGCGCGATCAGTCCCAAGCTCATCGCGAGCATGGACAGGGTGATGCCGATGCGGTTGGTCCAGATGCGGCGGGTGTAGAGGCCCATCATCGTTTACAAGCCCTCGCGGCCCATGCTGCGACTGATCAGCCAGCGCGAGATCGCCAGCACGACGAAGGTGATGACGAACAGCACCAGGCCCAGCGTGAACAGCGAGGCGATATGCAGACCGGGATCGGCCTCGCCGAACTCGTTCGCCAGCGTGGATGCGATCGAGGTACCGGGCGCAAACAGGCTGCCGTTGATGCGGTTGGCGTTGCCGATGACGAACGTGACCGCCATCGTCTCGCCCAGCGCCCGCCCCAGCCCCAGCATGATGCCGCCGATGACCCCGACGCGCGTGTAGGGCAGCACGATATTGCGCACCACTTCCCAGGTGGTGCAGCCGACGGCATAAGCCGACTCCCTCAGCACGTCCGGTACCGTTTCGAACACGTCACGCATGACCGAGGCAATGAACGGAATCACCATCATCGACAGCACGATGCTGGCCGTCAGGATGCCGACACCGATGGGCGGGCCGGAGAACCAGCCACC
>JAKACL010000179.1 GCA_021821425.1 Pseudomonadota bacterium | reverse complement strand
TGCAGTATCGCGTGTCTTGGCAAACAGCGCCGGCATCTGCATGAAGATGGCGCCAACGCCCGGCCCGCTCAGTATTTTTTCCAGGTGCGGCATCACTTCATCCAGGCGACCTTGACTGATTAGAACGACAATCAGGGTTTGCATGGCGCGCGGCGAGTCCGGCTCCAGTTCCAGCCACAGCCGGCCCAACTCCAGCGCCGCTTCCTGGTCATGGCTGTAAAGCGCTATTTCAGCCCCGCGCCGCACGATCCGCGGGTCGCGCGTCTTGCGCGCAAGGTCGAGGTAGCCATCCTTGGCCAGGCCCAGCAAACCGCGCTGCCCGGCTATTTCAGACACCAGGAACTGGAACAGCAAATCGTCCGTCAGCTCCACGGCCGGAAGTCTGGCCTCCTCGCCTGCATCAACCTGCCTGGGCTGGCTGCCTGCCTGCGGCACGGCCGCCTGCCCGCTCTGCGGTGCAGGTACGGGATTTTGAGCGCAGCCTGACAGGATCAGTCCGCAAGTAAGAAACAAAGGTGTCAGGCGAGGCATGGGAGGTTCCGTTGAGCTAGCTCGTTATTGGAATCATTTTAGCCCCAAGCGTTCCTTATCCGGCCCCCATAAAGGCATAAACCCCAAAGCGAACGCAAGCGCAACCAGCGCCAGCGCACAAACCACGATCGGGCCGGAAGGCAAGTCGAACAGTGCCGACAACGTCAGGCCGAGCACATAGCCAAGCCCCCCGATCCCCCAGCCGGCCGCCAAGGCAGGCCAGCCTGCGAGGCGTCGGACCGCCAGCGCCGGCACGATCAGGCTGGCAAACACGAGAAACACGCCAGCCAGTTGAACCGACAGCGTCACAGCACAGGAAAACAGCAGGTAAAACCCCATGCCGCCACGCCCGAAAGGCGTCAGCAACAACAGCGCCAGCACGGCAGTCACGGCCGCTGCGGTCAGCAACTGGCGACTATCCACCCACAGGATCTGCCCGGCGAGCAGGTCGTGCAAGGTATCGCCGCCATGCGGGTCATGCGCCAGCAACAGCACGCCCAAGCTGGCTGTCACCACGAAAACCGTTCCGATCAGCGCCTCTTGGGTCTGCGGCCAGCGCCGCTCGGCGAGATAGAGCAAGGCAGCGCCGCCAGCAGCGGCCGACACGGCCCACGCTTGCACCCCCCAACCCGATTCCACGCCGGCATGGTGTGCTGCGATCACGCCCAGCGCCGCCATCTGGGCCACCGCCAAATCGAGGAAGACGATGCCCCGCGCCAGCACATGCCTGCCCAATGGCACATGCGTCGCAAGCACCAGCAAGCCGGCGACCAACGCGGGGCCGAGCAAGTCGAGCAGCATGGCGAAGTTCATTTCGCCGCCGCCAGCAAGCGATCGATGGTGTCGTCAAACAAGCCGTAAAGGTCTTGTGCGCGCGCGCTGCCGCCTACCGTAAAAGGCACTTCCACAGCCTGGACGCCAGCCCGCTGTGCCAGCCACACGCTGGAACGTTCCGGCTGGTAGGCGGCGCGCAATACGATTTGCGCAGGTGCGGCTTTCAGCCCCTCCAGCACCGACGAGAGATAAGCCACCGAAGGCGCCACGCCGGGCTTGGGCTCCAGCACCGCCACGCGTTTCAGGCCCAGCCAGTTTTCCAGATAGGGGAAGGCATTGTGCTGCACCACCACAGGCATGCCCTTGAGCGGCATCGCGCGCATTTCCCAGTTGCGCATGGCCTGGCTCCAGCGGATCTGGAAAGCCTGTTCACGGCGCTGATATTCGGCCGCGTTATCGCCATCCAGTTGCGCCATGGTTTTGGCCAGCGCATTCGCCACTCTGGCGATATTGTGCGGGTCGGTTTGAATGTGCGGATTGCCGGCCGCATGCACATCGCCCTCGCTGCGGTCGATGCGCAAGGGCTTCTCCAGCAGCGCCACAAAACGGGCGGCTTCGAAATAGCCCGCACGCCCAGGCTGGACGCGGGCGTTACCCGACTCGCCAAGCAGCACGGGTAGCCAGCCAATTTCCAGCTCCGCACCGGTGCACACGACCAGGTCCGCCTGCCGCATTTTTGCAATCAGCGAAGGGCGCGCCTGGATGTGATGGGGATCCTGCATGGCGGTCGTCGCGGCATAAACCCGCACCTTGTCTCCACCCAGCTCATTCGCCAATGCTGCCCACTCCGGCTCGCAGGCAAACACATTGAGCGCGGCATGTGCCGTACCGGCAACCAGCAACGCCCACAGGGCAAGCAAAAATTTCAGTCCGTTCATGGCCGCTCCTTAAAACTTGTGCGCACCGTGTGCGCCCAGACTGTGGATGTACTGGAGCAGCCACTGGTTTTCGTCCACACCCTCCATGCTGCTGTCCCTGCTGTACTGCAGGCGCAGGCGCGAAAACTCCGACGGGCTCCAGTCCAGCATCAGGCTGTGCCGGGTGGGGTCGTAGTCTGCCAGTGAGGCGATGGTGGCGCCGATGTCCGCGCCAAGAAAATCGACGTCGCCGCGCCATAGCCTGTCATAACGATAACCCACGCGCCACCGCGGCATGAACTGGTATACCGCCTGCGCATAAAGGCCGGACTGGGTGGATCGGTAGGCGCCGCTCAGGCCGCCGGTACAGGCACTGGGGGCAAGGGGGTCGGCATCGTCGCAGTCGAGCGTACCCGACTCATTGCGGCGGAAATATTCGGCGACAAGTTTCAAATTGCGCTCGCGCGCATCGCCGTCCGGCGCCCATTTCCACACCACGTCTGCGAGCCAGGTTCTCGAGTCGCCGGTAAAGGCGCCCAGCACTTCGACATCGGCCACATCGTGGCCATCGAATTCTCTGTTCCGGGCTTGCGTCGTCAGATAGGAAACGCCTGCGCGCCAGCTGTTGGACGCCCCGACATCGCCGCCCATATGCACGCCGGCCGCCACTGCCCCGGCACCGTTCTCATTGCGGTCCGTGCCGGGGAAGTTTGCACCGCGCCCGATTTCGACAAACGGCTCGATGAACAGATCGCTCGGCGCCACCCACTTAAATTGCAGGCCGTCCTGTCCATAGCCCTCGCCGAACAGCGCCTTGTAAACCAGGTTGTTGTCGGCGAAATCCCAGGCATGCGGGTGCTGCTCGTTCTGGTAACCCATGGCGGAAAGGAAACGGCCGCCCTTGAGCGTCAGCCCGTTGCCGAGCCCCAGTGTCTGGAACCAGGCCTCCTCGACTTCCACCGCCTCATCGACCAGTGCCAGATTGGCATACCCCTTGAACAGTTGATCGACGTTTGCAGACAAGGCCAACTCGGTATGATCGATGGAAAATCCGCGCTCAGTACCGTGTTCGTGCCCTGCCGGCATGAAGCCTGTCAGATGACGCTCGTCCAGATTCTCCATATTGGCGTACTTGCCCTGCAGAATCAGCGACATGTCGGGGTTAAATCTGTTGGGCGCAGGTCCGGTTTCTGCCTGCGTCTGAACTTCGGCCTCCATGGCCTTGTCTTCGGCGGAAACCGCTTTGGTTTCGGCTGCTTTCACGCGGGTTTCCAGTTCGGCAATACGGGCCTCGTAGGCGGCCTTCATTTGCCGGATATCTTCCTTCATCGCAGCCCAGTCTGCTTCGGTTACCGCATAGGCGGAAGTTGAAAATAGACTCGCGATGGCAGATGCCATCAAAGTACGCTTGAACATGTTTTTTCCTTGAACAAAACAATGCGACGCGCCGGCCAGAAATCAACTGGCCGGTCTGTTTGAAAACGGTGTTCAGGAAAAAAAGGGCGGGGCGCGGGCGAGCGAATGATAATGGCCGGGGGAAACCTGCAGCGCCATGAACGAAGCGGGCGTCTCATGGCGCGCACTGCAGACCGGCAGGCTGGGCGCATCAGGCAAGGGCGCCCCCCCTGCGAGCTGCGCATAACCTACGCAAAGCTCGCAAGGCGAATCTGCCGGCAGACCGCGGTCACTATCGTGCTTTTCGGCCACGACGTGGCTGGCCGAATGCGCGGCCCACCCCGCCTGCGCAAACAGAAGGGCGAAGACCAGCAAAAGGGCGTGCAAGGCGCGGCTCATGGAATTATTTTACACTTGCCGGTCCGAATCCTGTCCTCGTCGACATCGCATGCCTGAACTGCCCGAAGTTGAAACCACTCGCCGCGGCCTTGAGCCACGGCTGCGGGGAAAATCACTGGAAGCCGTCAAAGTCCGCGATCGGCGCCTGCGCTGGCCGGTACCCGCGAATCTCAATGCCCGGCTCGCAGGCAAGAAACTATTGGCCATCAAGCGCCGCGGCAAGTACCTGCTGTTCGATTTCGGCGGCATATGGCAAATCGTGCACCTGGGCATGTCGGGCAGCCTGCGCTTCGTCGAACGCAGCGAACCCGCTGGCGTGCACGACCATGTCGACTGGCTGTTCGATGGCGGCGAGACCCTGCGCCTGCGCGATCCGCGCCGCTTCGGCGCGGTGCTGCTCACCGACGATCCGACGCAACACCCACTGCTCGCCCATCTGGGGCCGGAACCGCTCACCGCCGAATTCGACGCGGCCCATCTGCATGCCGCCTGCCGCGGCCGCAAGACCGCGATCAAGAACCTGATCATGGACAGCAAAATCGTGGTGGGCGTGGGCAACATCTATGCCTCCGAATCGCTGTTTCAGGCCGGCATTCGCCCCGGGCGTGCAGCCGGGCGGCTGACCCGCGCGGAATGCGCCAGGCTCGCCGCCGCCATCAAGGCCACGCTGCAAAGCGCCGTCAATGCAGGCGGCAGCTCTCTGCGCGACTACGTTGCAGCCGATGGCGAATTGGGCTATTTTCAGTTGCACACCAAGGTTTATGACCGTGCCGGCCTGCCCTGCAAGGTTTGCGGCACCCCGATCAAGAAACTGACCAGCGGGCAGCGCTCTACCTTTTACTGCCCGGCGTGCCAGAAATAGCCCAAGCGGCCCGGGCCCGACCAGCGGCACTCAAGATGCGCACCAGTTTGCCGTTACCTGTTTCGTTAAAGTGAGCAAAGACTGAAAACCATGTCCACCACCCTGGTTTCCGAATTCGAGCATTACAGCAACTGGCGCAACGGCGTGTCCGAGCGCATCCTCGCCCTGCGCGACTGGCTCTCCACGCAGGAATTGAACGATGCGGAAACCGACCTCAAGCTCAAGCAGTTGCTTGAGCGCCTGGAGGAAGACCGCCTGAACGTGGCATTCGTGGCCGAGTTCTCGCGCGGCAAGTCCGAGCTCATCAACGCCATATTCTTCTCCGACTACCGTCAGCGCGTGCTGCCCTCATCCGCCGGGCGCACCACGATGTGTCCGACCGAACTCTTCTTCGAGGTCGGCAGCCCGCCCTCCATCAAGCTGCTGCCCATCCAGACCAAGTCGCGCGAAGGAACCGTTTCCGACTTCAAGCGCCACCCCGACGAATGGACCACGCTGCCGCTCGACATAGGCTCGGCGGACCAGATGCGCGAGACCCTGTCCAGGCTCTCGGACACGCTGCGCGTGTCGGGCGAAATCGCCGCCGAATACGGCCTCATCAATCCGGATGACGAGGAAACCGCACGCGTGCTGGCGCGCGACGGATCGGTGGAGATTCCGCGCTGGCGCCACGCCTTGATCAATTTCCCGCATCCGCTGCTGGAGAAGGGCCTGGTCATACTCGATACGCCGGGATTGAACGCCATCGGCACCGAGCCGGAACTGACCCTCAATCTGCTGCCCAGCGCACACGCGGTGCTGTTCATCCTGGCTGCCGACACCGGCGTCACCAAGAGCGATATCGAGATCTGGCGCAAGCATCTCGCCCCCCTGCAGGGCGCGAGCCGCGGCCGGCTGGTCGTGCTGAACAAGATCGACGGCCTGTGGGACGACCTCAAGAGCACGGACCAGGTCAATGCCGAAATCGCCAAGCAGGTGCGCACCAGCGCCCCCCAGCTGGAACTCCCCGAATCCCAGGTCTATCCGGTTTCCGCGCAGAAGGCGCTGGTCGCCAAGGTGCAGCACAATCCCGCGCTGCTGGAAAAAAGCCGCCTGCCGGAACTGGAAACCGCCCTTACCGCCGAGCTAATCCCCTGCAAGCAGGAACTGGTTCGCCAGTCGACCAGCGGCGCCATCGAGGACGTCGTGGTCAAGACGACCGAGCTTCTGGAGGCGCGCCTGGCCAACATCCAGGATCAGATCGAGGAGCTCGAGGGC
>JAKACL010000178.1 GCA_021821425.1 Pseudomonadota bacterium | reverse complement strand
CGGCCTTCAGCGTGATGGCGCCGGTGCCGGGATCCACGCTCATGTCGCTGAAAATCAGCCGGCCCTTGTGCGCATAAGGCTGGCCGTTCTCGAGTATGAGTTCCACGTTGCGGCTGTCGGATTTCTGCAGCTTGCCGGCGGCCATCGCGCTTTTCATGCGCAGCACGTCGGCATTGGGCTGGGTGAACAGCACGTTCACCGTCTCGAGCTGTTCGATGATCGCGAGCAGGGTGGCCTCGCCGCGCCCGACCAGTGCGCCTTCCGTCACTTGCGCGCGGCCGATGCGGCCGGAGATGGCGGCGGGCACGGTGGTGTTCTCCAGGTCCAGTTGCGCGCGCGAAAGCTGGGCCTCGGCCTGCTTCAGTTCGGCACGGGCGATATCGACTTCCTGCTGGGTCACGGCCTTGATCGGCAGCAGCGACTCCACGCGCGAGAGCTGCAGGCGCTTCACGAACACGTCGGCTTCGGCCGCCTTGGCCGTAGTGCGATAGGTGCGGTTGTCCAGCTGGAACAGCGCCTGCCCGGCGCGAACGTCGCTGCCCTCGGTGAACAGGCGCTTTTCCACGATGCCCTCGACGCGGGCACGCACCTCGGCGCTGCGCACCGCCTCCACCCGGCCGGGCAATTCCGGCGTCAGCGTGGCGGAACTGCGGCCGACCTGGATGACCTCGACTTCCGTCGGCGGCATGCCGCCGGCAGCGCCGCCGGGTCCGGGTTGCGCGTTCTTGTCGTTGGGGCCGCAGGCGGTGACGAGGGGCAGGGCGAGCAGCAGGGCAAGGCGTTTCATTGCATGTCCTTTCCGGGGGCGAAGGCGCGCAGGAAGCAGTCGACTGCCTGCGCCGTTTTGGCGGGCTTGAGCAAATCGGTTTGATGGTTGAGCAGGCCGCGCAGGCGGTCGGTGTCCACCAGCATGGCGGTCAGCATCTCGGCGGCGAAATCCGGGTCGTCGCGGCGCAAGGCGCCGGCCTCCATGGCGCGCGCAAGATAGGCGGCGAGTCGCTTGCGCGCCGCGAGCGGGCCCTGACGGAAGAACTGCTTCGCCAATTCGGGAAAGCGCGGCGCTTCCGCCGTCATGGTGCGAAACAGCGCCAGCCCTTCTGGGGAGAGCAGTTTTTCGCGGTAGGCGTTGCCGAAGGCGAGCAGGGTGGCGCGCACGTCGGTGTCGCCGTCCAGGGTGACCAGGATGGACTGGATGGCGTGGTTCACCACTTCCGCGAACAAGGCTTCCTTGCTGGGAAAATGGTTGTAAAGCGTCTGCCGCGCCACCTGTGCGCGCGAGGCGATGCGGTCGATGCTGACCTGGTAGCCTTCGTCGCGAAAGACTTCGCAGGCTGCGTCCAGCAAGCGCTGACGGGCGTCGTGGGGGGCTTCGATTACGGTGGCCATGATGCGCGGAACGGTGGGTAGACTGGGTAGTCTAGTCCTCTGTTTCTGCTTGTGCAAGGGAGATGTGCATGCCGGCTGGCGCTGCCGCCCGGCCTGGACTGGCGGCATGAATCTTTCCGCCGCCTGCCCATGCATTAATATCTGGGCAGGAAAAACCGAGCCTGACCCGAGCACCATCGGCAGCCGCATTGGCGCACAACAGGAAAAATCAGGGAATGAAAATTTATCTGCATGCAGCATTTATTTGCCTTCTCGGCCTGGGCAATGCCCATGCGGTCGATGGCGAAGCGGTGACGGTCAAGATCGTTGCCAAATCCGGTGCAAGCTGGGACGGCAACCCATTGCCGGCTTATCCGGCAGGGGCTGCGGAAATCACCATACTTCGAATCCGGATACCGCCCGGCGCGCAATTGCCCATGCACAAACACCCGGTCATCAATGCCGGCGTGCTGTTGAGCGGCGAACTTACGGTGGTCACCGAGAAAAACGAAACCCTGCTCCTGAAGGCGGGCGAGCCCATCGTGGAGGTTGTCGACAAATGGCACTACGGCAGGAACGAGGGAGGCGAGCCGGCGGAAATACTCGTGTTCTACGCGGGTACGCCGAACATGCCGCTCAGCATCCATCCGCTACACTGAATGGCTGCGTCTTTCTTGGCAGACATGAATCGAGGCATGACATGAAATTGGCGCATGGCGAACGGATCGGGCTGGCCCTGGGCGGCGGCTCGGCACGCGGCTGGGCGCATATCGGCGTCATCCAGGCCTTGAACCGGGCCGGAATTTATCCGGACATCGTCTGCGGCACGTCGATCGGCGCGCTCGTGGGTGCGGCCTATGTGGACGGCGACCTGGACCGGCTCGACGCCTGGGTGCGCAGCCTCACGCTGCAAACCGTGGTCGGTTTCCTCGATTTCTCGCTCGCCGGCGGCCTCATCAAGGGCGACAAGCTGGTCGATTTTTTCCGCGATCACTTCATCGACAAGCAGATTGCCGAGCTTTCGCTGCCCTTCGCAGCCGTTGCCACGGATCTCCACAGCGGGCGCGAGGTTTGGCTGCAGGAAGGCAGCGTGATGGATGCGGTGCGCGCTTCCATCGCTTTGCCCGGCCTGTTCACCCCGGCACGCCATGACGGGAAATGGCTGCTGGACGGCGGGTTGGTCAATCCCGTCCCGGTATCGTTGTGCCGTGCGATGGGGGCGGACTGGGTGATCGCGGTCGATCTGAATTCCGATTTGATCGGCCGCCACCTCAAACCCAAACCTGCCAGGACGGCGGGCAAAAAGAATTCACAGGAAACCAGGACCATCGCCGACAGCGTCATGGCCCGCATTCAGACCGGCATGTCGCAACTGGGCATCGGCCAAAACGGCACGGAAGAAAAGCCCCCTGCCATGCTGGACGTGCTGGCGACCAGCATCAACATCATGCAGGTGCTGATCACGCGCAGCCGCCTGGCCGGCGAACCGGCGGATGTGATGATCACCCCGCAACTCGCAGAACTGGGGCTGATGGAATTCCACCGCGCCGTCACTGCGATCGAAGCCGGGCAGCATGCGGCTGAACAGGCGCTGCCGCAAATCAAGTCGCTCTTGAGCCGTTCCGCGGACACATGACGGCGTTTCAGCCAAGGGCCGGCAGCAGGTAGGACGCCGCCAGCCCGGCGAGCAGCATGCCCAGCCCCAGCTTCAAGGCCTGTTGCGGCACGTGTTTCTGCGTGGCCGCGCCGAGGTACATGCCGGCCAGCCCACCCAGTCCGAACAGGCTGCCGAGCAGCCAGTCCGGGGCGGCAAAGCCGCCGCCGGGCATGGGCAGGACCGAGTACACGATCACGCCGATGACCGAGGTGGCGAAAGTGCCGGCGAGCGCCGCGCCCGCCACCACCGCCAGCGGCAGGTGAAAAACGGCGATGCAGAAGGGCGCGATGATCGCGCCGCCGCCGATGCCGTAGGTGCCGCCGATGATGCCGACGACGAAGGAGAGCGCCAGCATGGCCGGCACCGAAAAGCCGTGGGCATGGCCGCCCAGCGTGAACTCCATGCGTTGCCAGTCGCTGCGCGTAAGCTGCAGGCCTGCTCCGTCTGCAGCAGTGGCTGCGGGCTTGCGCCCGGCCCATGGCGCGAACCCAGATAGCAGACGCCAGGCCAGATACAGCATGACCGCGCCGACGAAGATTTTGAAACGTCCGGCATCGGGCAGCACCAGCGTGCGCAGGTAAAAGCCGGCAACCACGCCGGGCAGCGTGCCGAGGATGATGAGCCGCGCCAGCGGCCAGGCCATGCGGCCGTCGCGCGCATAGCGCCAGACGCCGCCGGGCGTGGCAAAGAGATTGAACACCAGGTTGGTGGCCGAGGCGGACGGGCCGGCATAGCCCAGCACGCTCATCTGGAAGGGCATGAGCAGGAAGGCGCCGGAAATGCCTACCATGGAGGTGAAGAACGATACCGCGAACGCCGCCAGCGGCGGCAGCCACAGCGAGGTTTCGACGCCGGAGACGGGGAAGATCATCGGGATGTATTCATGCGCACGAGGGGTGGGGCATGAGTAATTCTGCCAGAGAAATTTACGCCGCTTCTTTTACTGTGGTTGTGGCGGCGGCTCGCTGGCCATGAGTTCGCGCACGGTTTCCAATGCCGCCCCATAGTCGAAGTTGTCGATTTGTTGCGCCAGCTTTTCTGCTGTGGGGCCGAAAGCCTGTTCCAGCAGCATGCGATTCCCGGCAAACAGGTCGTTGGCCGCAGTGTCGTCGGTTTCCAGCAGCTTTTCCAACTGCGCCAGCAGCGGGCGGGCGGAGGCGGGATCCAGGTCGGCAGGGGCGAATTCGTAGCATTCCATTTCGTGTATGCCGGCCATGGTGTCTTCGAGCAAGTCCGCCTCCTGCTTCAGCGCCGCCAGCAAGGGGGTGATTTCCTCCTCGTCGATTTCTTCTTTTCGCAGCGCCATCTCCAGGCTGGCGGCCGCAAGCCGCATGCGCGACAGGCCGAGGTTGGCGGCGGCGCCTTTCAGGCTGTGCGCGACCAGACGTGCCTCCTGGAACTGGCGCTGCCCGACCAGCGACCTGAATTTCTCGGCGTCGTTGCGATGGCGCTCGGCGAAGTCGCGCAGCATCCTGACGAAGCGCTCGGCATTCCCCCCCATTATCCTTATGGCGTGTTCCAGCTCCGGGTTGTCGAATGCCGCCAACTGTATGCGCAGACGGTTCATTGCGCCCGCATCGATCTCGTGCGATTGCGGGTGCACCTCGCGTGCATCGGCCGAAGAGGGCGTGCGCGGCGGCAGCCAGCGCAGCAGGGCGCCGAACAGCGCAGCGGGTTCCACCGGCTTGGCGATGAAATCGTTCATGCCGGCTTCCAGGCAGCGGTCGCGGTCTTCGGAAAAGGCGTTGGCCGTCATGGCCAGGACCGGCTTTTGCCGGTTGTAGGGCAGTCGCCTGATCATTTGCGTGGCTTCGAGCCCATTCATCACCGGCATCTGCACGTCCATCAGGATCAGATCGAATTCCTCGCCGGCAGTCAGTTTTTGCACCGCTTCCAGGCCATTGCCGGCGATCGTCGTGTCCAGGCCGACGCTTTCCAGCAGGCCCACGGCCACTTCCTGGTTGGTCGAATCGTCCTCCACGACCAATACCCGCGCGCCGCGATAATTGCGCAGCAGGCGCTCTTCCGCCTTGGCGGCTGTGATCGGCGGCATGTTCGCAGCCTCGGCGGGCACTTGGCCAAGCCGGCCGAAGCGAGCGGTAAACCAGAAGCGGCTGCCTACGCCCTCGGTGCTCTTTACCCCGCATTCGCCGCCCATCAGTTCGGCCAGATGGCGCGTGATCGCCAGGCCCAGTCCGGTGCCGCCGAAGTGCCGGGTGGTGGAAGCGTCCGCCTGCTCGAAGGCGGTGAACAGGCGGGCTTGAACTTCGGGGGGGATGCCGATGCCGGTGTCCTCGACTTCGAACTTGAGCAGGACGCTGCTCTCGTCCCCGGATACCGTGCTTGCGCGCAGGGCGACGTGCCCTCTCTGAGTGAACTTGATCGCATTGTTCGCGAGATTGAGCAGGGCCTGGGTGATCCGGGTCGGGTCGCCGAGCAGGCCGCTGGGCAGGCGGTCGGCTTCCACGCGCAACTCGATGCCCTTGGTGCGGGCCTGTTCGCCCAGCATGGAAGCGATATTGGCGAGTATGCTGGCGAGCGAAACCGGTACGGACTCGAGCTTGAGCTGGCCGGCCTCGACCTTGGAAACGTCGAGAATGTCGTTGATCAGGTTGAGCAGATGGCGGCCGGAAGATTCCACGCGTTCCAGCTGTTCGGCCTGCCTGGGCGTGAGCGGGCTGGTGCGCAGCAGATGGGTCATGCCGAGGATGGCGTTCATCGGCGTGCGGATCTCATGGCTCATGTTGGCGAGGAAGGCGGCCTTGGCGCGGCTTGCCGACTCGGCCTTGTCGAGCGCGACGGCGAGCTGCGCCGTGCGCTCGCTGACCAGGCGCTCGAGATCGTGGCGGTGGCGGTCTAGCTCCTCGCCGATGCGTTTTTTTTCGGTGATGTCCTCCTTCACTGCGACGTAATGGGTGATGCTGCCATCCGCCTGACGCAGCGGCGCGATGAGCGCAAACTCGTAATACTCGCTGCCATCCTTGCGCCTGTTGATGAATTCGCCTTTCCATGGCTCCCCTTGAGATAATGCGTCCCACAGGGCCTCATGGGTAGCTTTGGGCGTCTTGCCGGAATGCAGCATGCGCGGGTTCTTGCCAATCACCTCTTCGCGCCTGTAGCCGG
>JAKACL010000177.1 GCA_021821425.1 Pseudomonadota bacterium | reverse complement strand
GGGGCGCAAGGATAAGGCATAAGCCACGCTGTGCTCCACAAAAACCCGTACGCCGCCGGGTGAAAACGGCTGCTGCGCGGCGCTATACTTGAACGCTTTACACCCTGTGCCGAATGTCCCGATGAACTTCGCTTTTCCCATTCCGGTCCGTCCCGTGATCCAGCCGCCCCCGATGGTGGAAGAAGTGCTGGCCGACGACGAACGCGCCGAACTGAAGACGCGCATCAAGCGCCTGATGAAGGAACAGGATGCGGTGCTGGTCGCGCACTACTACACCTCGGCCGACCTGCAGGACCTGGCCGAGGAAACCGGCGGCTGCGTGTCGGATTCGCTGGAGATGGCGCGCTTCGGCCACGCCCACCCGGCGAAGACGCTGATCGTCGCCGGGGTCAAGTTCATGGGCGAGACGTCCAAGATCCTCAACCCGGAAAAGCGCGTCATCATGCCCGACCTCGCGGCCGACTGTTCGCTCGACCTCGCCTGTCCGGCCGATGAATTCGCCGCCTTCTGCGACGCGCACCCGGACCGGCTCTCGGTCGTCTACGCCAACACCAGCGCGGCAGTGAAGGCGCGCGCCGACTGGGTCGTCACCTCCGGCATCGCGGTCAAGATCGTCACCTACCTGCACCGGCAGGGCCACCAGCTGCTGTGGGCGCCGGATCGCCATCTGGGTGCCTACGTGCAGCGCATCAGCGGCGCCGACATGTTGCTGTGGCAGGGGTCGTGCGTGGTGCACGAGGCGTTCAAGGCCGAGGCGCTCGCAAAACTGCGCGCCGAGCACCCGGACGCCGCGGTGCTGGTGCACCCCGAGTCGCCCGAAGCGGTGATCGCGCTGGCCGACGTGGTCGGCTCGACCACGCAACTGATCGAGGCGGTGCGCACCCTGCCCAACGCCACTTTCATCGTCGCCACCGACAACGGCATCTTTCACAAGATGCGGGCCGCGGCGCCCGGCAAGCTGTTGCTGGAAGCGCCGACCGCAGGCGAGGGCGCGACCTGCCAGTCGTGCGCGCACTGCCCGTGGATGGCCATGAACGGCCTCAGAAAGCTCGCCGCCGTGCTGGAGAAGGGCGGCAACGAAATCCATATCGGGGAATCGATCCGCGCCAAGGCAGCAGTCTCGATCCAGCGCATGCTGGACTTCGCGGCGGCCGAAAAGGCCGGCCGTATCCAACTGGGCGATTAAAGGAGACACCCCCTATGGCCGGAAGCAGTCTGCTGGCACTGATCGACGACATCGCCACCCTCCTCGACGACGTGTCGGTGATGACCAAGGTCGCCGCGAAGAAAACCGCCGGCGTGCTGGGCGACGACCTTGCGCTGAACGCCCAGCAGGTTGCGGGAGTGAAGGCCGAGCGCGAACTGCCGGTGGTGTGGGCGGTTGCCAAAGGCTCGCTGATCAACAAGGCGATCCTGGTGCCGGCGGCGCTCGCGATCAGCGCGTTCGCATCCTGGGCGATCACCCCGTTGCTGATGCTGGGCGGCGCTTTCCTGAGCTATGAGGGTTTCGAGAAGCTCGCGCACAAATTCCTGCACCGCGAGGAAGACGCGGCCCATAAGAGCGAACTCGCCCAGGCGGTGGCCGACCCGGCGGTCGATCTGGTGGCGCTCGAAAAAGACAAGATCAAGGGCGCGGTGCGTACCGATTTCATCCTGTCGGCCGAAATCATCGTCATCACCCTCGGCACCGTCGCGGCTGCGTCCTTCGGCAAGCAGGTGGCGGTGCTCGCCGGCATTGCGTTGGTGATGACGGTGGGCGTCTACGGCCTGGTCGCCGGCATCGTCAAGCTCGACGACGCCGGGCTCTACCTCAGCCAGCGTCCGTCACGCTGGGTACGCGCGCTGGGGCACCGCATCCTCGCCGCCGCCCCGGTTCTGATGAAAAGCCTGGCGGTGATCGGGACCGCAGCGATGTTTCTGGTCGGCGGCGGCATCCTGGTGCACGGCATACCCGGTACCCATGACGGGGTCCAGGCCCTCGCCGATGCCGCGGAAGCGCTGCCGGTGGTGGGCGGCACGCTGGCCATGCTCGTTCCGTTTTTA
The DNA here is from genome assembly GCA_021821425.1 of Pseudomonadota bacterium. Next base: position 4,139 of record JAKACL010000177.1, on the reverse strand, counting down.
ATCGATGCGCTGGCCGGCATCGTCACCGGAGCCCTGATCCTGGGTATCCTGGCCGTTGGCCGCCGGATACGCCGCCATTGAAGCGGCCAGGGAATACTGGGGCCCGGGCAAACCCGTTTACATCGCTTCAGCTTCCCAAGACCGAATCAATAAATCCGGCAGTCGCCTTATTTCTGGAACGGCTGGATCAGCTTGCGTACCGTGTCGTAGGCCGCGTCATCGACCACCGCAAAACCGTCGTAGCCCTTGTCGAAGGCTTCCAGCGTGGCCGCCCCATCGGGCGTCTTCTTGTTCAATGCCAGCAGGGCATCGCGCAGCTTGGTGCGCACCGCTTCCGGCATGCCTGGGTGAACGGCAATGATGTAGGACGGCAGCGGCGGCGTGCTGCCGATCACGACGATGCCTTTGCTCTTGAATTCCTCGGCCAGCGAGTCCTTCAGGATGCCGCCATCGAAGTCCCCCGCGATCACGGCCTTGGCAATGTTGTCGTAATGCTTGAGATAGGCGAACGACGAGAAGTCGCCCGATTTCAGGCCCATCGACTCGACCGCGGCGCGCTGCAGCAGGGCTTTCTCGTCGCCGAAGGCAAAGCGCTTGCCCTTGAGGTCGGTCGGGGTCTTGATCCCGGAGCCGGCCTTCACCCCGATCACCAGGGAAAAGTGCGGGCGCCCGTCGGCAGTGGGCGCCACCAGCGGAATCACGCCGTATTTCTTGCGCGCATCGATGTAGGCAACCGGGGTCAGGTAGGCAATCTGCGTCTGCCCCTTGCCCAGGTCGTCCACCGCCGAGCCCAGATTGGGCGACGGCCGGAAGCGCACATTGAGGCCGGTGGTGATCGCCAGGTAATTGGTCAGCGCGCTCAGACGCTTGATCATCTCGACCGGGATGTCCATGGCCACCGACCCCATGGTGACTTCGCCGGCGGGTGCCGCCTGCGCCGGCGCGGCAGCAAGCGAAGCCCCGGCGAACAACACAGCCAGTACGGTCTTCAGGGGTCGCGTCGGCTTCATGAGGTTTTCCTTTCCTGGAGTTGGGGCGGGGTGCCGGAATACACCCTGTAACAATTGCGGCCCGCGTTCTTGGCCTGGTAGAGCGCCTTGTCCGCCGCGAAATACAGCTCCTGCGGGGCCTTCATCGATTCGGTGTACTGCGCGACGCCCACGCTGAGGGTGATGCTGATGCGGAAGCCGTCATAGTTGAATGGGTGCGAGCGTACGCTTTCGGTGAAGATTTCGACGAACATCGTGGCCTGTTCGATATTCGTGTGATACAGCACGATGCCGAACTCGTCGCCGCCCAGCCGGGCCGGCAGATCGGACTTGCGGACATGCAGGCGCAGCAGCGTCCCGATGTCGCGCAGCACTTCGTCGCCGGCGCCGTGGCCATGGGTGTCGTTCACCTGCTTGAACAGGTCGATGTCGAACAGCACCAGCGTGATGTCTTCCGAGAAACGCTCGGACTGGTGGAACATGCGCGACAGGGTTTCATCGAATTTGCGGCGGTTCGGCAGTTCGGTCAGCCAGTCGGTCGTCGCCATCGCGCCGAGCAGGTCGAGCGCATGCTCGAGTTCCCGCGTGCGTCCGCCGAGCTGGATGTTCTTTTCGCGCAGCTCCTCGTTGGCAAAATCGATCTTGCCCTGCAACTGGCGGTGGTAGTCGGCAAGCGACTTGTTGAGCATGTTGAACACCGACACCAGCCGTCCGATTTCGTCCCGACTCTTGACCTCGAGATCGCGGACGATGAACGAATCCCCCTGCTTGACCGTCTCTTCCATTGCAGTCGTCAGCTTGTGGATGGGCGACACGATGCCGAACGAGGTAAACAGATAGACAATCAGGCCCAGCACGGTGCCGAAGGCGATCTGCTCGACCAGCACGCGCCAGTACAGCGCATTGAGCGCGTTTTCCATCGTGTCGGTCGAAATATCGACGGAGGTGGCGCCGATGGCCTGGCCGTCGAACAGGATGGGCGAATCGAAGCGTTTGAAATTCCTGTCGCTGCCCGCATCCGTCTGGCCGGCCTCGGCCATTGCACGGCCGCTCTGGTTGCGGATGACGACGCGAATCACGTTGTTCTGCTGCGCCACATTCTGCGCGAGGATTTCGAGGTTGCCGTAGTCATAGCCGGCCACCAGCGAGGCGGCACCGGACGCCGTGGCATTGGCCACGCTCTGTCCGGCCTTGTCGATCATCTCGCCGAGCGGCCCGCGCTCGTTCTGTACCCGGACCACGCCGATCGCGGCCGACGTGATGAGCACGCCAACCATGACATAACCGATGAGTTTGGTACTCAGGCCAAACTGCACGCCGATCTCCTGACAGGAAGCGGGCAGGCGAAATAGCCCCCCGTTTAGCAGTTATCGGCCGGATCGATCGGAACTGAAGATGGTCATCCCATACCAGTCGAGGCCAGTCTGTCCCGGCAGCGGGCCCGAAACGAAGCCATTTCCCGTAAAATACCGGCTTTGAAGCAGATCGCACCGGTGCCGCGCCAGCGGTCGCCGGCGCCCACCCCGCATGACCGCACGCCTGCGCGAAATCCCCTACAACTACACCTCGTTTTCCGACCGCGAAATCGTCATCCGCCTGCTCGGCGCCGACGCCTGGCGCGTGCTCGACACCCTGCGCGGCGAGCGCAGGACCGGACGCTCGGCGCGCATGCTGTTCGAAGTGCTGGGCGACATCTGGGTGGTGCGGCGCAACCCCTATCTGGAAGACGACCTGCTCGACAACCCCAAGCGGCGCCAGATGCTGGTCGACGCGCTACGGCATCGCCTGCACGAGATCGAAGTGCGGCGCCAAGGCAACGAACTGGTCGGGCAGTTGCTGGAAGCCGCCGGGCGCGCGGTGCGCGAATTCGAGGCCTGGTTCGACGACACCGTCAGCCTGCGCGCGCGCATCCTGCGCCGGCTGGCCGGCGTCACCCGCAAGGACAATATCGCGTTCGATGGTCTGGCGCGCGTCTCGCACGTCACCGACGCCACCGACTGGCGCGTCGAATACCCCTTCGTGGTGCTGACCCCGGATACCGAAGCCGAGATGGCCGCGCTGGTGGCCGGGCTGATCGAACTGGGGCTGACCATCATCCCGCGCGGCGGCGGCACCGGCTATACCGGCGGCGCGGTGCCGCTCACCGACAAGGCCGCGGTCGTCAACACCGAAAAGCTCGAGTTCCTGAGCGCGGTCGAAATGCGCCACCTCGCCGGTGTCGAATTCGAAGTACCCACCATCCACTGCGGCGCCGGCGTCGTCACCAAGCGGGTAATGGAGGCGGCCGACGCGGCCGGCCTCGTGTTCGCCGTCGATCCGACCTCGGCAGACGCCTCGACCATCGGCGGCAACGTGTCGATGAACGCGGGCGGCAAGAAGGCCGTGCTGTGGGGCACCGCGCTCGACAACCTGGTGTCGTGGCGCATGGTCACGCCCGATGCCGACTGGATCGAGGTCACCCGGCTCAACCACAACCGCGGCAAGATCCACGACACCACGGCTGCCAGCTTCGAAATCCGCCGTTTCGGCCCGGACGGCAAGACGCCGAAAGGATCGCCGGACATCCTCACCATCCCCGGCAGCCGCTTTCGCAAGACTGGACTCGGCAAGGACGTCACCGACAAGTTCCTCGCCGGCCTGCCCGGCATCCAGAAGGAAGGCTGCGACGGCCTGATCACTTCGGCGCGCTTCATCCTGCATCGGCTGCCGGCCCACGCCCGCACCGTCTGCCTGGAGTTTTTCGGCAGCGCGCGCGACGCCACGCCGGCCATTGTCGAGATCAAGGATTACTGCGACGCCCATCCCGACATCCTGCTGGCCGGCCTCGAGCACCTCGATATGCGCTACCTCAAGGCGGTCGGCTACGCCACCAAGTCGCCGCGCGCCGCGCGCCCGAACATGGTGCTGCTGATCGACGTGGTGTCGGACAACGATGTGGCGGTGGGCGAAGCGGCATCGAAGATCGTCCAGCTCGCCAACGCGCGCAGCGGCGAGGGCTTCATCGCGGTGTCGGCGGAAACCCGCCGCAAATTCTGGCTGGACCGCGCCCGCACCGCGGCCATCGCAGCGCATACCAATGCATTCAAGATCAACGAGGACGTGGTGATTCCGTTGCCGCGCCTGGGCAACTACACCGACGGCATCGAGCGC
>JAKACL010000176.1 GCA_021821425.1 Pseudomonadota bacterium | reverse complement strand
TGTCCGGCGCTATTGGTAGCGGCCAGATCATCGCAGAATCTTACGAGGCCCGCGATTACGGCCGCGCGTTACGCGATATCATGGCCATCGCCGATCGTATCAACGGGGAAATCGCGTCCGCTGCGCCATGGAGCATGGCCAAGGACGAGTCGCAGCGCGCCGCGCTCCACAATATCTGCTCGCGCGCCCTGCATGGCTTTTATGTACTCTCCATCCTGCTACGTCCGGTGCTGCCCGCGCTAGCTGGCCGTGTAGCCCGCGAGCTGTTCGGCAAGGACCGTGACTTTACCTGGGACGACCTCACCGCCCTGCCCGACCGTGTTAATCCTTACAACCACCTGATGACCCGTATCGACCCGAAAGCAATTGAAGCCATGGTAGACGCCAACAAACTGAACCTCGAACCGACTCCCGCACCCGCGCCGGCACGCCACGCCGAAGCGCAGGTGCACGCCGCGCAGCCGGTGGCGGACACGATCTCGATTGACGACTTCGCCAAGATCGACCTGCGCATCGCGCGCATCGCCAACGCCGAACACGTCGAAGGCGCCGACAAGCTCTTGCGGCTGACGCTCGACCTCGGCGAGCTCGGCACGCGCCAGGTGTTCGCCGGCATCAAGTCGGCCTATGCGCCGGAAGCGCTGGTGGGGCGGCTGACGGTGATGGTCGCCAACCTGGCGCCGCGCAAGATGAAGTTCGGCATGAGCGAAGGCATGGTGCTGGCCGCCTCCGGCGACGCGCCGGGCCTCTTCATCCTGTCGCCCGACAGCGGCGCGCAGCCGGGCATGAAGGTGAAGTAAGCCGCATGAAAACGCTGCACCTGCGCATTCATGGCCGCGTGCAGGGCGTGTGGTTCCGCGAGTCGATGCGCGTCGAGGCCGAGCGGCTCGGCGTGACCGGATGGGTGCGCAATAAGCTCGACGGTACGGTGGAAGCGGTGGTTCAGGGCGAGGACACCGCCACCGACGCGCTGATTGAATGGGCGCACCGCGGCCCGCCGCAGGCGCAAGTGGACCGGGTCGAGATCGGCGAGGCGCAGGGACAGTTCAGCGGATTCATCAAGCGGACCGATTAGTCTCGCGTATCGTCTCGCCCTATGCCGAACAAAAAAATGCCCAGCTCAGTGAAGAGCCGGGCAGAGTATCCACCAAAGGAGGAGGATTGGAGGAGACAACACCAAGTGCCATTGCGGCGACCTCGGTGTTATTAGAATAATCTAATATTATTGAATGCATGTCAACACTTTGTTACACAACAGACGTACAGGCGTCGTTTTGTACTAGCCAGCCAGGCGGGAATCCGCAAAAAAAATCAGTAAATGACGTTGACCGCCTCGGGCTTGAGCCAGCCGGCCAGCGATTCGATCAGCCGGTCGTCCAGCCGCACCCGCCAGTCCTCGCCCAGGCGCACCCGGCAACGTGCGCTGGGGGTGTGGTAATCCACCCAGACCGGGCATCCGCCCTCCTGCACCTTGTAGGGCGCGAGCAGTTCGGCCAGCTTGCGCCCGCTGTGGGACTGGCCATGGCATTGGCCGTTGCACGCCAGTTGCAGGCCCTGGGCGAAGCGGGTGCGCGCGCCGGCCAAGTCATCGATTCGCTCCGCCGTGACCCGCACGCCGCCTGAATAGTCGTCGCGGTTGACCTTACCCTCGATGACCAGCAGGGCGTCGTCCTTCAGCAGATGGCGGCTCTGTTCGTAAAGTTCGTTGAATATCACCACCTCGACCTGCGCGGTCGCGTCGTCCAGCAGCAGGATCAGCATCTTGCCGCGCCGCGTCATCTGGGTGCGCAGCGACACCACGATGCCGGCCAGCATCACCGGGTCGCGCGAGGGTTCGAGGCTATCAAGCTGCCGCTTGGCGAAGCTCGACACCTCGGCCAGGTAGGAGGTGAACGGGTGGCCGCTGAAGAAGTAGCCGAGCGCGGATTTTTCCTGCAGCAATTTTTCCTGCTCGGGCCACGCCGGCACGTCGATCAGGTCTTCGCCGCCGCCCTCGAGCGCTTCGCCGAACAGGCCGACCTGACCGCCGCACCTCGCCGCGCGGTCGGCGGTTTCCAGCGCGGCGCCGACCGAGGCCATCAGGCTGGCGCGATGCGGGTTCAGGGCATCGAACGCACCCGCTTTCACCAGCGCTTCCAGCGTGCGACGGTTGAGGTAGCGCTTGTCGACGCGTCGAGCCAGGTCAAACAAACCCTTATAAGGCCCGTTGGCACCACGTTCGGCGACGATCGCACCGATGGCCGCCTCGCCGCTGCCCTTGATCGCGCCCAGGCCATAGCGGATTTCGGTTTGGCTCACTGGCTCGAAGCGGTAGCCCGACCGGTTGATGTCGGGCGGCAGCATGGTCAAGCCGTTGGCGCGGCAGTCTTCGTAGAAGATGCGCACCTTGTCGGTATCGGACATTTCCGACGACATCGTCGCCGCCATGAACTCGGCCGGGTAATAGGCCTTGAGCCAGGCGGTGTGATACGCGATCAGCGCGTAGGCGGCCGAGTGCGACTTGTTGAAGCCGTATTCGGCGAATTTCTCCATCAGGTCGAACAGGCGTTCGGCGACCTTGGTGTCGGCCCCGCGCCTGGCCGCACCGGCGAGGAAAATCTCGCGCTGCTTGGCCATTTCCTCGGGCTTCTTCTTGCCCATCGCGCGCCGCAGCATGTCGGCGGCGCCGAGGCTGTAGCCGGCCAGGATCTGCGCCACCAGCATCACCTGCTCCTGGTAGACGATGATGCCGTAGGTCGATTTCAATACAGGTTCAAGGTCGGGGTGGAAATACTCCGGCTTCTGCCTGCCCTGCTTGCGCGCGATGAAGTCGTCCACCATGCCGGAGCCCAGCGGGCCTGGGCGGTTCAACGCCATCAAGGCAATGATGTCTTCGAAGCAGTCGCCCTTGAGCTTCTTTTCCAGATCCTTGGCCGAGCGCGATTCGGACTGGAACACGGCGGTGGTGTTGCCGTCGGCAAACAGCTTGTAGACCGCCGGATCGTCGAGCGGCAGGTCTTCCAGCCGGAAATCGGCGCGGTCTGCGTGGCGCTGCACGAAGCGCACCGCCTCGGCGAGGATGGTCAGCGTGCGCAGGCCAAGAAAGTCGAACTTGACCAGGCCGATCGCCTCGACGTCGTCCTTGTCGAACTGCGACACCGCGGCGTCCGATCCTTCCGCCCGATACAGCGGACAGAAATCGGTGAGCCTGCCCGGCGCGATCAGCACCCCGCCCGCGTGCATGCCGACGTTGCGGGTGATGCCCTCGAGCTTCTCCGCCAAGGGGAGCAGCTCGGCGAGCTCTTCCTCGTTCCGCGCGCGCTCATCGATCTGCGGTTCCTTCTCGCGCGCCTCGGCAAGGGTTATGCCGAGTTCGTTGGGCACCAGCTTGACGAATTTGTCGACGAACAGATACGGCAAATCCAGCACGCGTCCGACGTCGCGCAACACCGCCTTGGCCGCCATGGTGCCGAAGGTGGCGATCTGCGACACCGCGGCGTGACCGTACTTGTCCTTGACGTACTGGATCACGCGGTCGCGCCCGTCCTGGCAGAAGTCGATGTCGAAGTCGGGCATCGACACCCGCTCGGGGTTGAGGAAGCGCTCGAACAGCAGGTCGTAGGCCAACGGATCGAGATCGGTGATGCGCAGGCTGTACGCCACCAGCGACCCCGCGCCGGAGCCGCGCCCCGGTCCCACCGGCACGCCGTTGTTCTTGGCCCAGTTGATGAAGTCGGCCACGATCAGGAAGTAGCCGGGGAAGCCCATCTGGATGATCGTGCCGAGTTCGAATTCCAGCCGCTCGGTGTATTCGGGAAGCTTTGCGGCGCGTTTGGTTTCGTCGGGGTAGAGATGGGCCATGCGTTCGGCGAGGCCCTCGAAGGAACGCTGGCGCATGTAGTCGTCGAGGCTCATGCCCTCCGGCGTCGGAAAGTCCGGCAGCCGGCTCTTGCCGAGTTCGAGCGTGAGATTGCAGCGCTTGGCGATTTCGACGCTGTTGGCTAAGGCCTGCGGCAGGTCCGCGAACAGTGCCGTCATCTCGTCCGTCGACTTGAAATACTGCTCGGCGGTGAACGGCCGCGGGCGGCGCGGATCGCCCAGCATCATGCCCTCAGCAATGCAGACGCGCGCTTCATGCGCCTTGAAATCGTCGGGCGCGACGAACTGGATCGGGTGGGTGGCGACCGCTGGCAGATTCAGCGCGGCGCCGATGTCGAGCAGGCCGTCGATCAGGTGTTCGGCGTGCGGCTGACCGAAGCGCTGCAGCTCCAGGTAATAGCGTCCGGGAAACAGCGTCGCCCAGGCTTCGGCGGCGGCGCGCGCGGCATCGGGCTTGTCGTCGAGCAGCGCTTGCGCGACGTTGCCGGCGTCGCCGCCCGACAGCGCCAGCAGGCCGTCGGTGCCGTCGGCCAGCCAGGCAGGATCGATTTCGGCGCGGCCGCGGTGGATATTGTCCTGATAGGCGCGGGTCAGCAGTTCGCACAAGCGGCGATAGCCTTCGCGGTGCTGCACCAGCAGCAGCAGGCGCGACGGCCGGTTGCGGTCCGCCGCGTTGGTCATCCAGACGTCGCAGCCGAACACCGGCTTGATGCCGGCGCCGCGCGCCGCGCGGTAGAACTTCACCCAACCGAAGGTGTTGGACAGGTCGGACAACCCGAGCGCCGGCATGCCGATACTCTGGGCGCGCTTGACGGCCTCGCCCACCCGCACCAGGCCATCGGCGATGGAGTATTCGGTATGCAGGCGGAGATGGATGAAGCGCGGGTCGGTCATGGGCGGCAGCGGGGAAGCGAGTGGCTATTTTAACGCTGCTGAACCGACCTCCAAAAACAAAAGGCAGCCGAAGCTGCCTTGATGTTCAAACACACGCCAGAATTCACCCGCAAGGGGCAGGCCGTAGTTGTCCCCCGCAAGGAGGAGGCCATGAGTGTAAAGCTGTTAAGGCAGCAACAGCCATGCACTAAAGCCGATTAATCGGCAACAACCACGCTCAATTCGCGCGGCGCTTGAATTCGTTGGTGCGGGTGTCGATCTCGATCATGTCGCCGATTTCGACGAAGGCCGCGACCGGCAGTTCGAACCCGGTGGGCTTGATGCGCGCCGGCTTCATGACCTTGCCCGAGGTGTCGCCGCGCACGGCGGGCTCGGTGTATTCGACTTCGCGCACCACGGTGGTCGGCATCTCGACCGAGATCGCCTTGCCGTCGTAGAAGACCACTTCGACCGGCATGCCGTCGTCGAGGTAGTTCAGCGCGTCGCCGAGGTTGTCGCCTTCGACTTCGTACTGGTTGTAGTCGCTGTCCATGAACACGTACAGCGGGTCGGCAAAGTAAGAGTAGGTGCATTCCTTGCGCTCGAGGTTGACCGTTTCGAACTTGTCGTCGGCCCGGTACACGCTTTCCATGCCGGAACCCGTCAGCAGGTTCTTCAGTTTCATCTTGACGACGGAGGAATTGCGGCCCGACTTCGAGAATTCGGCCTTTTGCACCACCATCGGATCTTTGCCGATCATCACGACGTTGCCGGCGCGGAGTTCCTGTGCGATTTTCATGAGTGTGTGTCCTGCTGCGAGAGCGCTAAGGGTTTGAGAAAATCCGGGATTTTAACTTATTTTCAGCAAAATCAACCAGCTTCGCAGTAAGTCGACCGGCCTGGTCCAGCCGCCCGCACCAGGCTTCGGCATGGCGTTCGATCGCGGCTTGGCGCGCACGCCATGCCGTCCAGCTGGCGGCGACGCCCTCCCCGGCCGGCATGCCGTTCCAGTTTCGCCAGAGCGCGCTGACCGCGCGCGCCACCGCCCCATCCAGCCCTTCGGTGTAGTGCGCCAGCAACGCATTGGTCTTGTCCCAGTGCGCCGCGTCGGTCTGCGGATAGGCCTGCCACACCATCGGGCGCGCCGCCCATTGGGCACGGACGCAGGAATCCTCGCCGCGCACGAAATTCAGGTTGCAGGCCCACAGCAGCTGGTCGTAGCTGTCCTGGTCCAGGAACGGCAGCACATGCAGCCGCACCGCCCCGCGTTGATGCACCTCGCCCGCCTGCAGGCCGACCACCGACAGCCACGCCGCCAATTGCGGAATGACCCGGCCTGCTGGAACAAGACAGGTGACGGGCCGCGTGTCGGCTGCCCAGGCGTCGAGCAGGTCGGGCAAGGCCGGATTCTCGTAGGCGAACAGCGACACCCGCAATTCATCCGCCTGTGGCGGCGCCAGCCCCA
>JAKACL010000175.1 GCA_021821425.1 Pseudomonadota bacterium | reverse complement strand
CAGGTCGGCCGCAATCATCCGCGCCGCTGCGGCGAACACCTTGGCGCTCGACGAGCAGGCGGTGGAAACCACCCCGGCCGGACCTTCCAGATTGAACGCGGTACGCACGAAATCGGCCACCGAATAAGTGTTGTGGGTGGTGCGATAGTGGAAGCCGTCCGGCAGAGCGCCCGTCACCGGATCGCGGCGGCGAAACGCCTGCTCCGTCTCCAGGATGCCGGAGGTGCTGGTGCCGAGCAACACGCCAATGCGTCGGCGGCCGTAGCGCGCGGCCGCCGCGCCGACCGCGGCATTGAAGCCATCCTGCTGCAGCCCCAGATAGGCGAGGCGGTTGTTGCGGCACGCGTACTCGGCCAGGCTCGCCGGCAAAGGCGCTTCGTCGACGCCCGCCACTTCACCGATGTAGGTTGGCAGGTCAGTCACCGTCTCGAAGGCGCAAGGCGTCAGCCCGCTGCGCTGGCGACGCAGTGCGTCGTGAGTGGGCTCAAGGCCGCGACCGATGGCGCTGGTTGCGGTGAAGTGGGAAAGCCAGATCGAATTCAACAGGTCAGCCCATCCAAATGTCGTGCGTGATTAATCAATGACGCCGCCGGTTCTTTCACATGCGGCCGGGGGCGACGGCGCAGCACAGGCACGGCTGCCCAATGACAGCCAGGCCGCCACGCCGCCCAGCATCAGGCCGCCCCACACATCCACCGCCACATGCTGGCGGGTGGCAAGGGTGGAATATACGATGCCGGTACACCAGATCGCGTTGAATAGCCGACTCCACGTCGGCGCACCGAACCTGCGCAGCAGGTGATCCAGCCAGAGTCCCGAAAAAAAGGCCGTTGCGACATGCAGCGAAGGAAAGGCATTGCCTGCGGCATCGACGTTTTTCAGAAAAGCCACTTCAGGATAGCGGGCCCAGTCGATATCAAATGCGGGGACCACTGTGGGCCAGAAGTAAAACGCGATCAGCCCCGCCATGCAGGTTGCGGCCATCGCCGTCCCGTAACGATAGAGTTCGCGCCGCGTCGCGAGCAATGCCGGGGGCAAGGACACATACACCCACAATGAGACATACAGCGACATCGTCCACGGCTGAAAAGGGACCATCCGATCCAGCCAGGTAAAGGACATTACCGTGGCCGGATAAGCCGGGACTTTGAGCACATAGAAATACGCACCAAAAAAGAGGGCGATAAAAAGCGGCGTGCCGATCCCTTTCAAAACCGCATGCTGGAGGATGACCCTTGCAATCTGCCGGTACCAGGGCGTGGGCTGACTGTGGTTCAAGGCGTGCTCCCCAGCGGGCGCCCGCGCCGACGCAATCGTGTGGCGGTCATGAAAGGGCATCCCGCAAGCGGACACAACGCAGCCCGGCCGCCGCCGCCGACTCCAGCACCGCCGGCAGCACTTCGAGAATAATCGGCATGCCCCGGGGGGAGCGTGCCGCATTGCCATCGTGCAACAGCAAAATAGCGCCCGCCCGCAGCTCACGCAACAAGGCGTTTCTTACACGCGCGGGGTCACCGATCCGGGTGTCGAAGCCCCGCGCCGACCAGCTGGCGAGCGTCAGGTCAAGCCGCGCCAGCACGGGGTCGAGAAAAGGATTGCGCAACCCGGCAGGTGCGCGAAAAAACATGGGGCGCTGGCCGGTAATCCGGCCGAGGGTGCTTTGTGCGGCCTGCAGTTCGCGCAGGCAACCGCGCGGGCCCAGCAGGGAAAAAGTGTGGCGGTGGTGCTGGCTATGGTTTTCCACGGCATGGCCACGGCGGACGATCTCCCGGCATACATCGGGATAATGTTCAGCTTTTTCGCCGACGCAGAAAAAGGTGGCGTGTGCGGCATGGCGATCCAGCATATCCAGCACCTGCGGGGTGACGAAGGGGTCGGGGCCATCGTCGATGGTCAGGGCGATTTCCTGTCTGGCCGCAGCGGCGGCGGGCAGCCGCGTCCAGTTCGGTCCCAGCCAGTTGCTGCGCGGCCACAGACCGACCGCGGTCAGCCCCAGGTGGTTGATGACCACAGCACCCAATGCCCAGTGCAAGTGCGCAGGTTCGGCGATCGCGGCCACCAAGGCCAGGCCATGAAGCGCGATGGATGCACGGATCAACAGGGTGGGTTGCCAATCACGCATGGCCGGATTCCGCATCGTCTTGCCTGGCAAAAATCGCCGCATACATCAACGCCAGGATGACGCCCGGTGCGACGGTCACGCCCAGCGCCTGCAGGACAGACACATTGGAAAACGCCAGCAGGCCAAACCCGACGACGGTGGTGAGGCTGGCAAACAGCATCGAGGCCAGCGTGCGCGGCAGGATCGGCGTGTGCGGATCGGGCCGATCGAAAAACAGGGCGTAGTTGGAGCCCACTGCGGCCACCAGCAGCAAACCCACCAGATGCAGAATGATCATCTGCTGCCCAAACAGGCTCAACCCCGCGGTGACGGTGATGACCGCCGCGGCCAGCGGCGCGATGATGCGCAGCACGCGCATGGGCGAGCGAAAAACGACGAGCAGCAGCGCAACGATGGCAACCAGGCCGCCGAGCGACAGCACGATGGCTTCATGCAGGTAGCCGGAATACAGGCGATCCGACTCGGCTTTCATGTCCACGAACAGCGCATCGGGGATTGCGCTCAATGCAGCGCGAACAGGCTCGGCGTCGATGCTGCCCTTCTCGGGCGCGGTCAGCGGCATCAGGGCGCGCCATTGTCCGTGTTGCTGGATCAGCAAGGCATCGACCGCCATCGCCATCGAAGTCTGCTGCAGGTCGGCCGCCTGCAGCAAGGGCTGGCTGCGCGCCGCATCGGCGTCGTCGAGGAACGGCGTGAACAGGGGGGCGCGCACCGGCAAACCCTGGACGGCTTGCGCCAAGCGTGTTTCCAGCAGGGGGCGCGGGGGCAGGCTTTCCTGGCGTGCGCGTTGCGTTGCCGTGCTGGGAAGGTAGCGGCTGGGACTTTCGAAGCCAGCGAGTTCGCCTTGCTCGATCAGGGTTTGCAGCAGCGTGGAAACGCGCTCGGCGGCGCGCAATACGGATTCCTGATCCGCCCCGGAGACGACGACCAGGTAGCGCACATCCGGCGCGCCCATGTCGGCGCGCAAGCGGGTATCGAGTTCCACCTCGGCTTGCGACACCGGACTGAGCGACGCGATGGTGTCGTTCCACACACTGGCGCGGTTGACGACCACAATGACGCAAGCCGCCAGCACCACGATCGCCGCAGGCCAGCGTAGCGCTGCCGCGCGCTGCACCACGCGGGACAGGGTGCAGCCGACAGCCGATAAATCGTGAATGCGGAAGTGGGCAGGCAAGAGCGAAGGCAAAACGAAGCGCGTCACCATTGCGGCTACGATCAGCCCGGCAATGGCATACAGACCGAGTTGCGCCAGGCCCGGAAAGCCGGACAGCAGCAGCGAAGCAAAGCCGGCGATCGACGTCAGCACCCCGAGGCGAATGGTGGGCCAGAAGCGCTGGATCCAGCTCTGATGATCCGCACGGTCCTGTTCCGATTGCACAAACAGGTAGATTGAATAATCCACGGCTTCGCCGATCAGGGCGGTGCCAAATCCCAGGGTGATGCCATGCACCGCGCCAAAGCCCAGGCTGACCGCCGCAATGCCGGCCAGCACACCGCTGATCACGGGCAACAAGCCCAATGCCAGGGCGCTGAAGGAACGGTAAACGAGCAGGAGCAGCGTGACGATGAGCGCAAAGCTGATGAGGGAGAGGCGGGTGACCTGGCGCTTGATGGTGTCGCGCGAGGTCACCGAAAACACGCCGGGGCCGGTCATCGCCAGTTGGGCGGCGGGGCTCGCGCCTGGGACTTGGTCCACCGCCTGCTCGAACGCCTGCCGAATCGTGGCCACGGCATGTTGCTGGGCATCGATGTCGCTGCCCGCGGCGCGCGTTTGCACCAGCATCAAGGCGCGCGTGCCGTCGCGGGATGCCCAGGCGCCCTCCACCCGCTGCGGGTGGCTGCCGCTGTCAAGCTGCTCGAGCAAGTGCAGCATTTCCCCGGTCGGGTCGCGCGGCAGCAGGGATTTGACCAGCAATCCGGCAGGCGAGGCCAGGAGGTCGATGCTGTCGCTCAGGCCGGCATGCAGGCCGTCTGCACTAAAGCGTTCAGGCGTCACCCCGGGGCTCAACAGGTAACGGTTGTCGAACAGGAAAGCCCGGTCGCGCTCGCTGTTGACGGGCTCGCCATTGTTGACGCTGACAAATGCAGGGTCGGCGCGCAGGCGTTGGGCGATTTGCCGGGAAAGGCGGGCGCGGGTGGGCGCGTCGGCCCCTTCGATGCCCACCAGAATCAGGCGCGAGGCGAGGCCGTCGCGGAGTTGATCCAACAGCAGCTGCTGCTCGGGCGTAGGGCTGCGCGGCAAAAATGCCGACAGGTCGGTGGTGAAGTGGGTGCGGCTGATGATGGCGGCACCGGCCAGCAAAAAAATCAGCCACAGCACGATGGCGACGATGCCACGACGGCGCGGGTGGATCATCAAGGCGTCGCCCGCTGTTCGATGGTCATCAGGGAACGGTCGCCATCCGCCTGGAGAATCTCGACGCTGCGCACCACGTCCTTTGACCCCTCCATCCGGATGCGTGCGATGACGGCGGCGAGCTTGGGGTCGAGCGGAGTGAGCACCAGGGTCCAGCGTTCATGTTCGCCGTCCAGGGCCAGCTGGTAGATCCGTTCCAGAGCCTGACGGTCGCCGGCCAGGGTAGCGCGAATGCTCTCGATCATGCCGGCCACCTCCGGGTAGTCCCTGAGCTGCAGCACGTGTTTGCGGCGACTGCGCTCCACAGTGAGGGTGTCGCCGTCGAGCACCAGGGTCTCGGGCTTCGGTTTCAGGGTGCGCTTTTCCAGGCGGGCCGGCGCGACGAACAGCAGTTCGCCGGAAGACTCGACCGGCCGGTCGAGGATGGCGATGACCTTTTTCTCGGTGAAAGTGGCCGCGCCTTGCGGGTGCTTCGCCAGACCGGCCATGAGCTGGGCGATGCTCAGCGGTGCGGCCTGAACGAGGGGACTGGCCAGCAGCGCCAGCCAGATCAGGGCACACCGTCGAAAGCGGAATCGCGTGAATCGGGTCATGGTTTAGCCGGCATCCTTGGGGCGCCAGAAATCGAAGAAGTTGAACCAGTTGTAGGGTGCAGCGCGGCAGTGGCGTTCCAGGCAGGCGGCATAGGCCGCCACGGCAACCTCGACGGCGGCATCGCGGCCGGCCCGTTCGACGTTGCTGAAATCGGCCAGCCGCTCGAAGTGGATGGCGTAGCGATTGCCGCCGAGGTAAAGCCCGCTCATGAACAGCACCGGACGCTTCAGCATCGCCGCCAGGCGCATGGGGCCGAGCGGGAACCCGGCGTCCGCACCGAGGAAGGGAAGGCGCAGCGTCGGATCGCTGCCGAGGGTGCGGTCGCCCAGCACGCCGAGCACCATGCCCTCGTCGAGGCAGGCCTGCACCCGCAGCATCGAGTCGAGCTGCCCCAGCGGGATGATGTCCTGCACCGCCGCCGGGTTGATGGCGGCCAGCGCGGCATTGAGCTTGCGCGCGTTTTCTTCGTACATGACCATTGCCACCCGAAGGCCGGGCTGGCGGCGGCCGATCGCGCGCACCACCTCGAAGCTGCCCATGTGACCCCCCATCAGGAAGGCGCCTTGCCCGGCGGCCAGCATCGCCTTGATCACGTCTTCGCCGTGCACCTCCACCTGGAACAGGTCGAAGCGCGCGTTGAGCAGAAAAATCCGGTCATGGATGGTGGTGGCAAAGCTGTGGAAGTGCCGGAACAGGTCGCCGAACGTCGGCGCCCGGTCCAGTGCCCGGCGCAGGTAGGCGCGCGAGGCCGCTTTGGCGGCGGGCGCGAACAGCAGGAAGTACAGGCTTGTGCCGGCCAGTACAAACCGGGCGGGCGCACGACCCAGCTGCAGGGACATCCAGGTCATCAGTCGCAGCAGCGCCTGGTTGCTGCGCTCCGGACGCTGAGCCCATTCCGCTTGCGGCGAAGGCGGCTGGGCCGTCTCCGGGGCGGTCATGCCGGACCCGCCGGTGAAAAAACCACGCTACCGCTTGCCACGCTGCGCTCGCCACCCCGGAAATCAATACAGCGGATCTCGAAGCGAACGCCGCCGGCCGGCGATGTGCTGGCATGCAGGGTGAGGGCCTCGCCCGGCCGGACGGGGCTGAGAAATTTCGCCGCGTTGAGCTGTACCGAACCGCCCGTCCCCGCCC
>JAKACL010000174.1 GCA_021821425.1 Pseudomonadota bacterium | reverse complement strand
GTATGGCTGCATCAACGTGCCGGTCGCATTTTACGAAACCTATGTGAGTCCGACGGTGGCCACGCAGCGGGCCATAGTGTACGTACTGCCCGAGCTCAAGCCCGTCCAGCAGGTATTCAATTCATACGACGTCGTCGCGACGCCACGCCGGCTGGCATCCCTGAAGCTCAAGTGAAGTTGCGCTGCGGCGCGATCTGGTAACGGTCGGTAAACAAGAGGAGCATCGACGATGGGGAAATATTTCGTAGCCTGGTTGCTGGGCGTGCCGGCCTTTCTGCTGGTGATCATCTATTTCCTGTTCTGATCGTGCCGTCGATGCGTGCTGTCGCTGCAAGGTGTGAACACATCCGGGGCCCGGGCTACTTGGGTCTTGGGCGCGACAAACGCGGCTGCACCGCCTGAAGCCGGCCGGCACGTAATTCGCCGACGGCGTGCGCCACTGCACGCGCCACATTGCGCACCTCTTCCTGCACGGCTGCGTCCCGGTCGAGGCTGTCGTGACTGGTCGCATATGGCGCGTAGTAGCCGATGTAGCGGTCCAGTCGCGCCTGCGCACCGGCGTCGATGAAGCCCATCCAGTCGAGCCAGTCCGACAGCGCGCGCCGAGACTCCTCGATGCCGGCGACGTCGCCGTGGACGATCAGCCCGTAGACGCGCCCCGCCAGATGCTGGGGATAGTCCCAGCCCGCCATCTCGAGTGCCTTGGCCTTGTCGGGGTTCTTGCCCGAGGTCGACGTGGGATCGGGATTGCCGCCATCGGCGCACACCAGGCGATCGATCATCAGCTTCAGCGGACCGGGGCTCTGATACCAGTACACCGGCGTGACGATGATCACCGCATGGGCAGCGGCCCAGCGCGCGTAGATCTCGGCCATCCAGTCGTGGGTCTGGTTGAGCGCGTGGTTGGGGTAGCAGCTGCACGGCCAGTGGCACAGGGGCATTGCGGTCGACACGCAGCCCTTGCAGGGGTGGATCGTGCGGCCGTATTCGGAGACGAGCAGGCTCAGATCGAGCACATCGGTCTGCAGGTCGGCCTGCGCCAGGGTATCGCGCGCGATTTCCAGCAACCGGAAGGTCTTCGACATTTCGCCGGGGCAGGTGCCATCGTTGCGCGCCGCGCCGCACACCAGCAACACCCGCGACGGGCTTGCCGGATCGGCCTGGCGCTGCTGCGCTTCGTCGATGCGCTGTTTCGTCGCCAGCCATTCGGACGACAGGTCATAGTCCGGGTCGGCAAACCCGGGCCCCGCCTTCTGGGTGAAGGGCGACTTGCGATAGTCGGTATAGGCCTGCCATGCAATCTCTTCGAGGCGGGCAAGGGATGCGTCTTCGGCACGGAACGCCGGGTCGGCGAAACCAGCCCGAAAGCGGGTGCCGAACTCGGCACGCGTGAGGGGGGCCGGGGCCTGGCCTTTGCGAACTTTGATCATCAGCGTTTGCGGGGGATGCCGGACCGAGCAGCCGGAGGGGAGGGCGGCCCGTTCATGAGTTGCGCCTGCTCGGGAATTGCCCCATTCATGATTGCGCCGCTCATGAATTATTCAGCGGCCCCACGCCGGTGCGGCCGATCATTGCCAGAAACTCGCGGCGGGTGGAGGCATCGTCGCGGAAAGCGCCGAGCATGCGGCTGGTGACCATGGCCGAGCCCGGCTTGTGCACGCCGCGCGTGGTCATGCACTGG
This sequence comes from Pseudomonadota bacterium, assembly GCA_021821425.1. The sequence goes on along the minus strand of JAKACL010000174.1, from coordinate 4,534 downwards.
TGCGAGCCCTCGATCACCACCGCGACGCCTTTCGGCTGCAGCACGTCGTTCAGCGTGTCGGCAATCTGCACTGTCATGCGCTCCTGGATCTGCAGCCGCTTGGCGTAGAGGTCGACCAGCCGGGCCAGCTTCGAAATGCCCACCACTCGCCGGCCCGGCAGGTAGGCCACATGCGCCTTGCCGATGATGGGCACCATGTGGTGCTCGCAATGGCTTTCGAAGCGGATGTCGGTCATCACGACCATCTCGTCGTAGCCGTCCACCTCGCCGAAGGTGCGCGACAGGAGCTGCACCGGATCTTCGAGATAGCCGGCGAAGAATTCCTCGTAGGACCGCACGACGCGGGCCGGGGTGTCGAGCAGGCCTTCGCGATCGGGGTCGTCGCCCGCCCAGCGGATCAGCGTGCGCACCGCATTCTCGGCATCGCCGCGATCGGGACGGGTCGGAGTGGCGGATGGGTCGGGTGCGTGACGGGCCTTCTTGGTCATCTGGAGGTGCCTTTCGTGTGGATGGATTCGCTTGCACGCGCACGCGCGGGCAGCTTATAAGTTGATGCCCCTTCCTGCGCAGGGTTCCGGCTCGATACCGAAAAACGTGTCGATGTCTTTTACCCAGGCGGCATCGCCCATGTCGGGCCAATGACGCTTGTCAAAGCCCGGCGAATTCATCAGGCGCTCTTCGGCGATGTCGAGCACGAAGCACGCGTTTTCCGCATCGAGCGTCAATGCGCGCCACGGGATCGCAAACAGCTTTTCTCCCACCCCCAGGAAGCCCCCGGAGGACATGACGGCATAGCAGATCTTGCCGCTCTGGAGGTCGAACATGAATTCCTTGAGTATTCCCAGCCGGTCTTCTCTCTGATTGTAGACCTCGTCTCCGAGAAAAGTTCTTGCGCGGAACAGCCTGGGGAAGCGCGTCTTGTCGGGGCTGTCTGACTGAATGCGTTCGGTATCGCGAATGAGCAGGTTCATTTCATGGCTCCTGTCAGAAGGGTTCGGTGCGGCTCAGCGGGTCGTCCGGCCGGAGGATTTCTTGAGGTGGGCCTTGACGTCGCCATACAGGCCCTGGCCTTTTCCGCCGGCGCGTTCAAGCTTGCCTTTCAATTCCAGGCCCGCGTCCCCGATCAGCTTGCCGGTGATTTCCTTCGCCTTGCCCTGTGCTTCCTTGATGCGTCCTGTAGCCTGGTCCTTGTTCATGAGAGGTTCCTCGGGTCGGTATATCGTGGCGTCAGGCGCCGCGGGTACGACGCGGCGCTCGCCACAGGCCTTTAAAAATAGGCCAATCCCGCGGCGAGGTCTGTACGACAGCGTACGTGCCGTCGTCGCGGCCGGCGCTCAGACGTGTGTGATGCCGGCCTTCAGGTCGATGCTTTCCTGGCTCAGCAGCGGCGCGCGCAGCATGCGGGCGAGGCCTTCCGCCCCCTGCCGCATCAGGCATCCGTGGTTGCGGATGAATACGGTGCGGGCAAACGGCGCAAGCAAGTTCATCCACCAGCGGGTGCTGCGGACATGCCATTCGTAGCGCACCGTGCTGACCGCGCCCGCGTGCGCGAAACGCCAGCGGCCGACGCCTTCGAGATCGCCCTGCACCGCGCCCTCGATGGCCACCTCAGGCTCAATGCGGGTGGCGCGCACGTCGAACACCACCCGGTAAGGCAACCCGCCCTGCCAGACGTAGCGCAGCACGCTGTTGATGCCGTCGGCGTCGCCGGTCGCAAGCGCTTCCACTTTCATGACGCCGGGCCACCACTCGGTCCAGCCGGCCGTGTTGTGGATGGCGGCATAGACCGCATCCAGTGGCGCCTGAATGCGCCAGATCGTCAGCAGGTGATAGTCCGTCATCAGGGCTCCCGTGCAAATGGATGCGGAACACCGCACCCGGCAACCGACTGTCGGACCGCAACGGGCCGATGCCGGCGATTCCGGATTTTCAACGTGCGCTACCGTACAGAAAGCAGGCCGTTTCCTGGGGAATACTGCACGCAAGGATACGGCAATGCCGCCGAATCGCGTGGCGTTGATTCGCGGCATTGACCGGGTTCACGCGGATACCGATGCAGCGTGCACAGTTCTGCCTGACAGGGCACGGGCAGGCGCGGTGCCAGGCGACGCGGAGCGATCCGTCATGCCGGCGAGCAGTCGTCGGACAACTTGACGGTATGTGCGCTTATAGCAGCGCTGGCGGGCAAAGGGTACTGTCTGGATGGGTGGCGTAAAACCGCACATCCGCTGCGAGTCGATGCTGATCGAACGCATTTTTCAACCACGTAAGGGGCATCTCATGAACAACATCGTCTACATCGTCGGCGCCATCGTCATCATCATCGCAATCCTGTCGTTCTTTGGATTGCGCTAAAGCCCGGGCGAGCTGACGAGGTCCTCCCGCGGATACGAACACCCGTCTGCCCGGTATGTTCCGTCACAGGGGGTGCAACGCGTCCGCGCCACCCACGCACGACGGCGCAGCCCTTCAATCAATGAGGGTAGGCCGTGGGCGAGGTGCCCGCCTGCAGCAGGGGGGTGAACGCCTCGGCGCCCATCGGGTTGCCGAAGAAGAAGCCCTGGCCCTCGTCGCACTGCTGCTCCAGCAGAAAGGCAACCTGCTCGGCGGTTTCCACGCCCTCCGCAATGACGCGTTGCTTGAGGCTTTTGCCCATGCTGATCACGGCGCTGACGAGCGAGGCATCGTTGGCGTTGCGGGTCATGTTGTTGACGAAGGACTGATCGATTTTCAGCGTATTGATCGGGAACTGGCGCAGATAACTCAGGCTGGAATAGCCGGTGCCGAAGTCGTCGACTGCAAGCTGGACGCCCATGGCCGACAGGGCGTGCAGGACTGAGTCGGCTGCGCTGGCGTCGCGCATCAGCACGCTCTCGGTCAGTTCGAGCTCCAGATAGCGCGGTTGCAGGCGTGTTTCCTCAAGGACCGTGCGCAGGTTGGCGAGAAAATCCTCTGCGCGAAACTCGAGTGCGGACGTGTTGACGGCAATGACGACCGGCGGCAGGCCCGCATCCTGCCAGGCCCGGGCCTGGCGGCAGGCTTCGCGCAGCACCCAGCGGCCGAGCGGCAGGATCAGACCGCTGTCTTCGGCGATGGGTACGAACTGGGCTGGTTCCAGCAGCCCGCGCTGCGGATGTTGCCAGCGGACGAGTGCCTCGATACCGACGATCGTGCCGCTGTGAAGATTGATTTTGGGCTGGTAGTGCAACACGAACTCCTGCCGTTCCAGGGCGAGGCGCAGGCTGGCTTCGATGGATTGCCGTGCAATGGCACGGGTCGTCATCCTCTGCTCGAAGAATGCGTAGGTGTTGCGTCCCTTGTCCTTGGCATGGAACATCGCGGTGTCGGCATGCTTGATCAGGGTTTCCGCATCCAGTCCGTCGTCCGGGTAGATGCCGATGCCGATGCTGGCGCCGATATGCAGGTCGTGCTGCTCGATGCGGTGCGGCAGTGCGATCGCCGCAAGCATTTTTTGTGCAGCCAGCGCCGCGTCTTCCGCATGATCGATATCGGGAATCAGCGCGACGAACTCATCGCCGCCCTGGCGGCTGATCGTGTCCGACTGGCGCACGCACGCCAGCAGGCGCCGGCCCACCGACTGCAGCAACTGGTCGCCCACGCTATGCCCCAGCGAGTCGTTGATGTGCTTGAAGCGGTCCAGGTCCATGAACAGCACCGCAAGCTGCTTGCCGGTCCGTCGGGTCAGGGCAATGGCCTGGGCCAGCCGGTCGTACATCAGGATGCGATTGGGCAAGCCGGTGAGCACATCGTGATGCGCCAGGTGGTCCAGCTCGACTTTCGCCGTTTGCACCTGCTCGGCCAGCTGGCGCGCCTCGAGCGTCGCGATGACCAGGTTTGCGTTGGCCTGCTGCAGGCGGATCATCTGATCGACCGTTGCCGTCTGCAGCGTCTCTGCGCTGCGAATTTCGCGTTCGCGCGTGGCGGCGCGCCCTTCGCGCACATGGGCTTCGCCTTCGCGAGCCTGCGCCACGTCCTCGCGCTGGCCGGCCGCGTCCTCGCGCTGATGTGCGGCGTCTTCGCGTGCGGCGGCCATCCGTTCCCGGCCCTGCAGGGTCCCGGCGTCGGCACACGCTGCGCGATCCAGCCGCCGCCTGTCGCTGCCACGCACGACGCGTACCCGCTCAGCGTGATCGCTGGGATCGTTCGCCTGATCTTCCGCAGCGGAGTCGGAAAGTTCGACCTTGTCATTGCTGTTCATGCAAACTCTCCATATGAGGGTGGTTACAGCTAGGGATTGACCGTGGGATGACCGGTCATGATGCCGTCGTACCCGGACAGGGCCTCGCCAATCACGATGCCCTCGTCATTGATGTCGAACAGCCGAATGTCCTTGCTGTGGTCGCTGCCGCGCACCTTGACGATCGAGAAAACGCGCTTGAACTGCCCCGCGATTTCGACATAGCGCTGCACCAGGATGGCATCGGCGAGAAACGCGCTGCCGAATGGACTGAAACGCAAATCGGTGTAGCGGTCTTCCAGTTCCGAGGTCATCAGGATGGTCACGCCCTTGCTG
>JAKACL010000173.1 GCA_021821425.1 Pseudomonadota bacterium | reverse complement strand
CGCAAGCCGCGGGCCCACGTGCTTTCACCCACTCACTCCACGGTGACCGACTTCGCAAGGTTGCGCGGCTTGTCGACGTCGGTGCCCTTTTGCAGGGCCGCGTGATACGACAGCATCTGCAACGGAACGGTATGCAGGATCGGCGACAACGCGCCGTTGCTGCCGCCGGGCAGCTTGATCACGTGTACGAATTCCGATTCCTCGATGTGCACGTCGCCGTCGGCGAACACGTACAGCTCGCCGCCGCGCGCGCGCACTTCCTGCATATTCGACTTCAGTTTTTCGATCAGCTGGTCGTTGGGCGCGATGGTGATGACCGGCATGTCCTCGTCGACCAGCGCCAGCGGGCCGTGCTTGAGTTCGCCCGCGGGATAGGCCTCGGCGTGGATGTAGGAAATCTCCTTCAGCTTCAGCGCGCCTTCGAGCGCGATCGGGTAGTGCACGCCGCGCCCGAGGAACAGCGCGTGGTGCTTGTTGGCGAAGCGCTGCGACCAGGCTTCGACCTGCGACTCCAGTGCCAGCACCTGCTGCACCTTGTTGGGCAGGCTGCGCAGCTCGGCCAGGTAGCGGGCTTCCTGTTCCGCGCTGAGCCGCCCGCGCAGCTTGGCCAGCACCAGCGTCAGCAGAAACAGGCCGGCCAGCTGGGTGGTAAAGGCCTTGGTCGAGGCGACGCCGATTTCCGGACCGGCGCGCGTGAGAAATTTCAGGCGCGAGGCGCGGGTGAGCGCCGACTCCGGCACGTTACAGATGGTCAGCGTCTTGTCCTGGCCCAGCGCCTTGGCGTGGTTCAGCGCCGCCAGCGTGTCGGCGGTCTCGCCCGACTGCGAGATGGTGACGATGAGCGCGTCGGGGTCGGGCACGCTGGTGCGATAACGGTATTCGCTGGCGATTTCGGCGCGCGCCGGGATGCCGGCGATCCCTTCCAGCCAGTAGGTGGCCACTTTCGCCGCATGGTAACTGGTGCCGCAGGCGAGGAAGGTCACCGCTTTGACCTGGCTCAACACTTCGGCCGCATCGAAGCCGAACCACTCGGGCTGCACATGATCCTGCGCCACCGCAGTCAGCAGCGTGTCGGTCAGCGCGCGCGGCTGCTCGTGGATTTCCTTCTGCATGAAATGGCGGTAATTGCCGAGCTCGGCCATGTCGGCCGACAGTTCGGAAATGTGCACGCTGCGGTCGACCGGCGTGCCGGCGGCGTCGACCACCTTCACCGACAGCAGGCCGATGTCGGCGACGTCGCCCTCTTCCAGATACATCACGCGCTGCGTCACCGGCAGCAGCGCCGAGACATCGGAAGCGATGAAGTTTTCCTCGATACCGAGGCCGACCAGAAGCGGGCTGCCCTTGCGCGCGCAGATCAGCCGCGCCGGTTCGTCGACATGCACCACGCCAATGGCATAGGCCCCTTCGAGCTCGACCACCGCCGCGCGAGTGGCGGCGAGCAGGTCCTTCGTGAGCCGGAGGTGATGTTCGATGAGATGAGCGATCACTTCGGTATCGGTTTCGGAAGTGAACACATAGCCTTCCGCCTTGAGCCGGGTACGCAGGGCTTCGTGGTTCTCGATGATGCCGTTGTGCACCACCGCGAGACCGCCGCTGACATGCGGATGCGCATTGGCCTCCGACGGCGCGCCGTGGGTGGCCCAGCGCGTGTGGGCAATGCCGAGGTGGCCGCTCACCTGCTGCGCCGCGCATTCGTCTGTCAGCGAGGCGACGCGGCCGACGCTGCGCACCCGGTTCAGGCCACCGTCGATAATGACCAGCCCGGCCGAATCGTAGCCGCGGTACTCGAGCCGGCGCAGGCCTTCGAGCAAGATGGGAACGACGTTACGTTGCGCTACCGCGCCGACAATGCCGCACATGCTTAGCCTTCCTTTTTCTGTTTGACGGGCCGTTTCCAGCCGCTGATCGTGAGCTGCTTCGCCCGCGACAAGGTGAGTTCGCCGGCAGGTGCGTCACGTGTCAGCGTGGTGCCGGCGCCCAAGGTGGCGCCGCGGCCGACGGTCACCGGCGCGACCAGCTGGGTGTCGGAGCCGACGAAGACCTCGTCCTCGATCACGGTGCGGTGCTTGTTGGCGCCGTCGTAATTGCAGGTGATGGTGCCGGCGCCAATGTTGACCTTCCTGCCCATGGTGGTGTCGCCGACGTAGGACAGGTGGTTGATCTTGGAACCGTCGTCGATCTGGCTGTTCTTGATCTCGACGAAGTTGCCGACGTGCACATCGCGCGCCAGTGTGGTACCGGGCCGGATGCGCGAAAACGGGCCGAGCCGGTTGGCTTCGCCGATAGCGGCGTCGTCGATCAGCGTGAAGGCATCGATCCGCGTGCCCGCCGCCACGGTCGCGTTGCGCAGTACGCAATTGGCACCCACCTGCACGTTGTCGCCCAGTTCCACGCGCCCCTCGAACACGCAGTTGACGTCTATGACGACATCGCGACCGCAGGCCAGGGTGCCGCGCACGTCGAGCCGGGCCGGGTCCATCAGCGTCACCCCGGCCTCCAGCAGGGCCTGCGCGATTTCGTTCTGGTGGATACGCTCGAGCCGGGCCAGCTGCGCCTTGCTGTTGACCCCGAGCACTTCCCACTCGAATCCCGGCTGGTGGGTCTCGACCTCGACCCCATCGCGCACGGCCATCGCAATGATGTCGGTCAGATAGTACTCGCCCTGGGCGTTGTCGTTCTTCAGTTCGGCGATCCAGCGCTTCAGCTGGCGCGTCGCCACCGCGAGGATGCCGGTGTTGACTTCCTGGATCGCGCGTTCGGCTGGCGTCGCGTCCTTGTGCTCGACAATGCGGGTGACGCGACCGCTCTCGCGCACGATGCGGCCGTACCCATCCGGCTGCGCCAGATTCACGGTCAGCAGCCCCAGCTTGCCGGACTGCGCTGCCGCCACCAGAGGCTGCAGCGTCGAGACGTGCGTCAACGGCACGTCGCCGTACAGCACCAGCGTCACGCCGTCGTCGGCCAGCTGCGGCAGCGCCTGCTTCACCGCATGGCCGGTGCCGTGCTGTTCGGCCTGAAGCACATATGTCAGCGTATCGTCAGCCAGTGCCTGCGGCACCGCCTCGCCGCCAAAGCCGTACACCACGCAGGTCTGCGCCGCGCCGAGCGCATGCGCGGCATCGACCACATGCCCGAGGAGCGGCTTGCCCGCCAGCCGGTGCAGCACCTTGGGCAGGTCGGAGCGCATGCGGGTGCCTTTCCCCGCCGCAAGTATCAGGATCTCAAGCATGGAATGCATTCGTATCGGTCTGGGTATGAAGTCGCATCAGCACAAGGGAACAGCAAAACGCGCGCCAAGTATATAGCCTGTACCCGTCCGCCCCAATGACAATGCGCGGCCCGTGCGGGCAGGCCAAAAAAAACGGGGACCGAAGTCCCCGTCCTGGTCGTGCCAAGCCCCGTTACTTCTGGATCAGCTCGACGCGGCGGTTTTTGAAGCGGCCTTCGTCCGTCGCATTGTCGGCGACCGGCTGCGATTCGCCATAGCCGACTGCAGTCAGGCGATCGGCTTCGATGCCTTTCTTGATCAGGTGGTTGCGAACCGCATCGGCACGTTGCTGCGACAGGGTCATGTTGTATTCGTCGCTACCGCGGCTGTCGGTATGGCCGGCCACCTCGATGTTCACCTTGCCCCACTGTTCCAGGGTGGCGATATCCTTGTCGATGTTGGCCTGGTCTTCCGGGCGGATCACGGACTCATCGAAATCGAAGTTCACGCCTTCCAGCACCAGTTTTCTCGGCGCGGGCGCGGGTTCCGGCGCGACAGCAACCGGGGCCGGGGCGGGCGGCGCAACATAGGCCGGCGCGGGGGCCGGCGCGGGCGCAGGGGCTTCTGCAACGGGCGCGGGCGGCGCGGGTACCGGACACGGAGTATCCATCAGGCCGCGGCCAGGACAGCCGATGGTGCGCTTAAGCTCATAATCCGTCGTATATCCATCCGGGCTGGCGGCATTGGACGGGTCGTAAAAAACGCCTTCGGCTGCGTGTGCGGTGGCCATGCCGGCCGACATCAGAAGTGCCGCGAGGGTGCTCATAAGAAAGGGTGTTGTGCGCATGATTGAGGTCCTGTAAATGTGGATTCGAGCAAAATTTGTGGGGCATCCGGGAATGTAATCATTGTTGTCCCAAGGGTATGCCAGCCCGATAGCGCAGTATATGCCCTCGCGCCGATGCATCCGTGCGCTGGCGAACATAAGTCGTGTTATTTTCCCCGCAGGCCTACGGAACGCTGCGGCCGCCTTTTCCGCGCGCTCTCGCCCATAGATCAGACGCGGGTCAGGGAAGGCGGATTCGTTGGGCAGTCCTGCCCGATGGGCTGGTAGTAATGAACAATTTCAATCGGAGCCCCGGGTGCCGTAAAAACACCTTATGAAAACTCGGACAATCACGGCAGTCATCGCGGACGATGACAGCGTCACTCGGCTCGTGCTGCGCACCTTGCTGCGTCAGCATGCCATCGAGGTCGTTGGCGAGGCCGGAAACGGCAAGGAGGCCCTGCTTAAGTGCGCTGCGGTCGCGCCCGACCTGCTGTTCCTCGACATCAACATGCACGAGATGGGCGGCTTTGAAACGCTGCATGCCCTCAGACAGGACATGCCCGGGCTCGCGGTCATCATGATCAGCTCGGCCTCGACGGCAGACAATGTTAGAAAAGCGCTTACGCAGGGTGCGGCCGGCTTTGTCGTCAAACCGTTTTGCCCCGCCAGCGTGATCGAGGCTGTCACACGCTGCACGCAAAAGCACGCTTAATAGATCGGATCGCCGTCTGCCGGCGGCAACACTCCGGATTGCTTGAGCCTGAGCAGACGCTCGATGTGCTGAAGCACCGCCTGCACGGCATCGTGAAGTGCGCCGGCATTTTCATGCAGGCAGCGCGCCTCGAGCGCCTTGGCCGAAAGCTCGACGGCTACGGTTCCGCAATAACTCGACGCGCCGGACAGGCTGTGCGCCACCCGATACATGCCTGCCGTGTCGCCTGCCTGCAGGGCGACGCGCAGATTGTCGGCGTATTCCGGCAGCAGCCCGTACAGCAGGTCAAGCGCTTCGCGCCACGTCACCGGATCGCCATACGCGCGCTCGACACCCAGCTTGGGATCCAGAATGGGAAGGGTCATGGGCGCATAGTGCGGCCGTCGGCGAGGCGCAACGTGCGTTCTGTCACAGGCCTGGTTTCCCCGATTCAGAGATAGCCCGCCGACGTCATGGCCTTCTTCAACGTCGCCAGCTCGGCACCGTCGTCGGGGACAAAGCTGCCCAGTTTGGCGACAAAGACTTTTTGCATTTCGTTCACCGCTACGGGATCGATCGTGGTGACTGCGGACTGCAGCCTTTTCCGGTCGGCCTCGCTCAGCTCAGTGCTTGCCACCAGCGTAAACCCGGGTGAAGGCGGCAACGGATGCCAGGCCTCATAGCCGCCTTTTTCGATCAACGCCTTGCCAGGCTTTCCTCCCAGCGCACCTGCTTGCGCATAGTTGCGTTCCATCGCCAGAATCACGTCTTCCTGCGACTTCAGGTTAAAGAGCCTCACGTTCTCCTTCTTGCTCTTGAGCACGTAACGGCTCATCACGTCCGGCAAGGATTCCGTTTCGGTGAGCGCAACGCTGGATATCTGCGCGCCCTTGCGCCGCACCAGCATGACGTTGATCTTGTCCTTCACCCGCGCAATCGGCACATAGCCCTTGTCGATCGCAGCCACGGCCACGGTGGGCGGCGCGAAATAGACATCCAGCCGGCCATTTTCCAGCGAGCGGTTGATGCTTTTCAGGGTGGTGAAGATCATCAGGCTAGGCTGCCGCCCAACGGCGCCGGCAATCGCCTTGGCAAACGAGCGGGTCGCCGCGCGCAAGTCCTCGCGCAGCATGTCGGACGTCCCGGTTCCCGGAAAAATGCCGATGCGCAGGCTTTCGCCGCTGGCATGCGCGCGCAGCGGCAAGGCCGGCAGTACAACAAGCCCGGCCAGAAATTCACGTCGTTTCATTTCACGTTCTCCTTGGGTTTATGCACAACCACAGGAGCATTAACGGCCTTTATCAGGAGAAATTGATAGGACCACCCCCCAATCCCCGGCGCCCATAAAAAAGCAACCCGAAGGTTGCTTTTCTGTGCCGTTGCGACCGGATCAGGTCAGTTTGCGCAGCTTCTTGATTGCGGCCAGCTGGGCGACCGCCTGTGCCAGCTCGATCTGCGCCTGGGCGTAGTCGATGGTGGCGGCCTTGTCCTTCATCGCTACCTCGGCG
>JAKACL010000004.1 GCA_021821425.1 Pseudomonadota bacterium | reverse complement strand
TCGGCGGACTGCGTGGACTTGTCTCCGCCGCCGAGCATCACGATCAGTGTTGCGCCGCGCTGGATGTAATACATGCGCCAGCCGGCGCCGAAGTGCTCGCGCATTTCGAATACACCTTCGCCAACGGGTTTGATATCCCCCAGATTGCCCAGCGAGGCTTTACGCAGCCGGGTAATCAAGCGGCTGCGTGTCAGGCCATCCCTGATGCCAGCAAGCCAGTGGGCAAATTCTTCTGTGCGCTTGATCGTGTACACGGATCAACTGTAGTCGATCGGTTACAGTTGTCAAGCGACAGGCTGCAAGAATTCGCTCCGGTCTGCGGCAAACCCAAACTGAATAGCGCTTGTGGGGTTTACCCGTTCGGCAGCATCGCCAACAACCCATTCAACCGCCGCACAAAGCTCGCCGGATCGTCGAGCTGGCCACCTTCCGCCAGCAGCGCCTGTTCGAACAACAGGTTGGCCCAGTCGGCGAAGCGGGCGTCGTCGGATTCGCTGTTGAGCCGCGTGACCAGGGCGTGCGACGGATTGATCTCCAGCGTGGGCTTGACGGTGGGCGCGGCCTGGCCGGCGGCCTTGAGCAGGCGCTCAAGGTTGGCGCTCATGTCGCCTTCGCCGGTGACGAGGCAGGCGGGCGAGTCGGTGAGGCGGTGGGTGACGCGGACGTCCTTCACGCGCTCGCCGAGCGTGGTCTTGATGCGCTCGACCAGCGGCTTCATGGCATCTTCGGCTTCCTTCTGCGCGGTCTTCTCGGCTTCGTCTTCGAGCGCGCCCAGATCCAGCCCGCCCTTTGCGACGGACTTCAAGGGCTTGCCGTCGAATTCGTGCAGGTTGCTCATGAGCCATTCGTCGACGCGGTCGGACAAGAGCAGCACTTCGATGCCTTTCTTGCGGAAGATTTCGAGGTGCGGACTGTGCCTTGCGGCGGCGAAGCTGTCGGCGGTGATGTAGTAGATCGCGGTCTGGCCTTCCTTCATGCGGCCGATATAGTCCTTCAGCGACACCACCTGCGCGTCGGTGTCGGTGTGGGTGGAGGCGAAGCGGAGCAGGGCGGCGATGCGTTCACGGTTCGCATAGTCCTCGCCCGGGCCTTCCTTCAACACCTTGCCGAAGGCTTTCCAGAATTCGACGTATTTCTCCGGCTGGTTCTCGGCCAGATCTTCCAGCAGGCCCAGCACCTTCTTCACCGAGCCGGCCTTGATGGCGTCGATGTCGCGGCTCGACTGCAGGATTTCGCGCGAGACGTTCAGGGGCAGGTCGGCCGAGTCGATCACCCCGCGGACGAAGCGCAGGTATTGCGGCATCAGCTGCTCGGCGTCGTCCATGATGAAGACGCGGCGCACGTAGAGCTTGATGCCGTGGCGCTTCTCGCGGTCGTAGAGGTCGAACGGCGCGTGCGAGGGCACATAGAGCAGCGAGATGTATTCCTGCTTGCCCTCGACGCGGTTGTGCGACCAGGCGAGCGGCGGCTCGAAGTCGTGGGCGACGTGCTTGTAGAACTCCTGGTATTCCTCGTCGCTGACGTCCTTCTTGGCGCGCGCCCACAGGGCGGAGGCCTTGTTGACGGTCTCGTCCTCGTCGGTGGGGGTCTCGACGCCGTCCTTCCATTCGGTCTTCTTCATCACGATGGGCAGGGTGATGTGGTCGGAATAGGTGCGGATGATGGACTTGATCTTCCAGTCGGAGAGGAATTCGTCCTCGCCTTCGCGCAGATGCAGCACGATTTCGGTGCCGCGACCGTGCTTCTCCACCGTTTCCAGCGTGTAGTCGCCGGCGCCTTCGGATTCCCAGCGCACGCCGTGCTCGGCGGTGAGGCCGGCGCGGCGGGTGGTGAGCGTGACGCGGTCTGCGACGATGAAGGCGGAGTAGAAGCCGACGCCGAACTGGCCGATCAGCGCGGCGTCCTTTTGCTGGTCGCCGGACAGTTGCGAGAAGAATTCGCGGGTGCCGGACTTGGCGATGGTACCGATGTGGTCGATGACTTCCTGCCGGCTCATGCCGATGCCGTTGTCGGAAATCGTCAGCGTGCGCGCCTCGCGGTCGAAGGCGATGCGGATCTTGAGATCGGGGTCGTTCTCATACAGCGCGGGGTCGGACAAGCCCTCGAAGCGCAGCTTGTCGGCGGCGTCGGAGGCGTTGGATATCAGTTCGCGCAGGAAAATGTCCTTGTTGGAATACAAGGAATGGATCATCAGCTGCAGGAGCTGTTTGACTTCGGCCTGGAAGCCGAGGGTTTCTTTGGTGGCGGACATGCCTTTATCTCCCGTAAGGTACAAACAAGGTGATACGGGAAATGGGGACGGATTGGCGGGTTTCAAGCACCGTGGCGTTTGTGGCCGGCGAGGCCGTCCTTCCGGCATGGGGATGCATGCGCCGAAATGACAGTGGCAGCAGGCTTAACGCGCGAACAGCTCCAGCAGCACGTCCTGGGCGCTGTAGTGCTTGGCGCGGCGCGCCTTGCGGCGGCGGTAGCTGCCGTCGGGCTGCATGTCCCAGGCCTGCACGTTGTCGCGCAGGTAAGGCTTGAGGCCTTCGGCAATGACGCGCTTTTTCAGCTTGGGGTTGAGGATGGGAAAGCCGGTTTCGATGCGGCGGAAGAAGTTGCGGTCCATCCAGTCGGCGCTGGACAGATAGACTTGCTCGTCGCCGCCGTTCCTGAAATAGAAAATCCGCGAGTGTTCGAGGAAACGGCCAACCACCGAGCGCACCCGGATGTTGTCCGACAGGCCGGCGATGCCGGGGCGCAAGGCGCACACGCCGCGGATGATGAGATCGATCTTCACCCCCGCCTGGCTGGCGGCATACAGCGCGGCGATCACCTGAGGCTCCAGCAGCGCATTCATCTTGGCGATGATGGCGGCGGGCTTGCCGGCGGCAGCCAGCTCGGCCTCGTGGTTGATCGCGGCGATGACTTCGCTGTGCAGCGTGAACGGCGCCTGCCACAGGCGCTTGAGCTTGCCGGCTTTGCCCAGCCCGGTGATCTGGGTGAACAGGCTGGCGACGTCGGCGGTGATGGTTTCGTCGGCAGTCAGCAAGCCAAAGTCGGTGTACAGGCGGGCGGTACGGGCGTGGTAGTTGCCGGTGCCCAGGTGGGCGTAGCGGCGCAGCTCGCCCTCTTCGCGGCGGATGACGAGCGCAAGCTTGGCATGCGTCTTGTGGCCGACCACGCCATAGACGACATGGGCGCCGACTTCCTCCAGTCTGGCCGCCCAGTTGATGTTGGCTTCTTCGTCGAATCGCGCCATCAGCTCGACCACCACGGTGACTTCCTTGCCCGACTGCGCAGCGCGGATCAGCGCCTGCATCAGCTTGGAGTCGGTGCCGGTGCGGTAGACCGTCTGCCGCATGGCGACGACGCTGGGGTCGGCGGCGGCCTGTTCGATGAAGTCGATCACCGGCTGGAAGGATTCGAACGGGTGGTGCAGCAGAACGTCGCCCTTGCGGATGTGCGCAAAAATGTCGTCCTGCTTGGCCAGACGAGGCGGCAGGGCGGGGACGAAAGGCGCAAACTTGAGCTCGGGACGGTCGACCCAGTCGGGCACCTGCATCAGGCGCACCAGGTTGACCGGGCCGTGTTCCTGGTAGAGGTCGTCGGGCTCGAGCTCGAATTGTTCCAGCAGGAAGGCCGCCATCGAGGCCGAGCAATTGTCGGCCACCTCCAGCCGCACCGCGGCACCAAAGTGGCGTTGCGGCAGCTCGCCCTGCAGCGCCTGGCGCAGGTTCTTGGTTTCCTCGTCGTCGACGAAGAGGTCGGAGTTGCGGGTGACGCGAAACTGGTAGCAGCCCTGCACCGTCATCCCGGCGAACAGTTCCCCGACGTGGGCATGCAGGATGGACGACAGGAACACGAAGCCGTATTCGCAGCCGGCGATTTCCTCCGGCAGGCGGATCACGCGTGGCAACGAGCGCGGCGCCTGCACCACGGCGGCGCCGGAATTGCGGCCGAAGGCGTCGCGTCCGGACAGCTCGACCGCAAAGTTGAGGCTCTTGTTGAGCACACGCGGAAAGGGGTGCGAAGGATCGAGCCCCACCGGGGTGAGCACCGGCATCAGCTCGCGGAAGAAGTAGTCGCGGATCCACGCCGCCTGTGCTTCGTTCCAATGCGTACGGCGAAAAAAATGCACGCCGTTTTCGGCCAGCTCGGGAACGATATCGTCGTTGAAGAGTTCGTATTGCCGGGCCACCAGCGCATGCGCCATGTCCGACACTGCACGAAACTGCTGGCGCGGGGTCAACCCGTCGGGCGAGCGCTGGTTCGAATTGGCGCGGATCTGTTCCTTCAGTCCGGCCACCCGCACTTCGAAGAATTCGTCCAGGTTGCTGGACACGATGCACAGGAATTTCAGCCGTTCCAGCAGGGGTATGGCAGGATCGTCGGCCTGCGCCAGTACCCGGTGCTGGAATTCGAGAATGCCGAGCTCGCGGTTGATCAGTGTGTCGGGACTGGTGGGTGTCATCGTTTTAATATCCAATGTCGTGCTTGAATCCTGACGTGCTTGAATGATAAGGGGCCGCCGGGGTTCCAATATGACACTTAAATGACAACTACGCATTCGCAGGAAATCGAACTCAAGCTGGCGCTGCCGCCCGAACAGGCCGCGGCTTTTCTCAAGCGCATGGCGCGGCGGCGCAGCGAGCCAGTGCAGCAGGACCTCGTCACGCGCTATTTCGACACACCCGACTTTGCACTGAGCGCGCAGGGCGTGGCGTTGCGGGTGCGCCGCGTGGGCCGGCGCTGGCTGCAGACCTTGAAAACCGAGGGCGAGCGCCAGGGCGGGCTGTCGCGCCGCGCCGAATATGAAATGCCGGTGGCGGGTGGCGCACCGGACTGGACGCGGTTTCCGCCCGAGGCGCAGATCTGGGTGCCGGAGGCGATGCGCGATGCCCTCGTTCCGGTATTCGAGACGCGCTTTCACCGCACCGCCTGGCTGCTGAAAGGTAAAAACGGCGCGGTGATCGAAGTGGCGCTGGACGTGGGCGAGGTGCGGGCCGGGGCGCGCAGCCAGCCGATCTGCGAGATCGAGCTCGAACTGAAATCCGGCCAGCCGGATGCCCTGTTCGAACTGGCGCTGGCGTGGGCCGACGCATTCGACTGCCTGCCGTTCGACGTCAGCAAGGCCGAGCGCGGCGTGCGCCTGGCGCAGGGCGTGGCGGATGCGCCAGTCAAATCGGTGCCGCTGGTGCTCGAGGACGGCGTCAGCGTAGAGGAGGGCTTCGCCGCGATCGTCCAGGCCTGCCTCGCGCAATTCCAGGCCAATCTGCCGGGCGTGCTAGGGGTTCTCTCTCTCCCGCAAGCGGGGGAGGGGACGAAAGCTGGGCCCGAACCGATTCACGATACCGAATACGTACACCAGGCGCGGGTGGCGCTGCGGCGGCTGCGTGCGGCGCTGCGGCTGTTTCGCCGCGTTTGCGTCCTGCCGAACGACCTGATGGGCTGTCTGCGCACGCTGGTCGATGCGCTCGGACCGACACGCGACTGGGACGTGCTGTGCAGCGAAACGCTACCGGCGATGGCTCCGCACTATGCGGATCAGGCAGGCTGGCAGCATGGGGCCGAGGCGCTTGACGCGCAGCGCGCCAGGGTGCGGGCGGCCATGCGTGCCGTCCTGATGAACGGGCAGACAGGCGCCTGGCTGCTGGCGATGCAGCGCTGGCTGCTGCAGCATGGCTGGCGCTTATGTCCGGCAGGAGAACTGGTGCCGCAGGACCAGCGTCTTGCGCAGATGTCGCCACTGGACGCGTGGGCGCGCCGGGCGTTGAAGAAGGGACATCGCCGCGTCGTGCGCGGCGCGCGCAGGTTCGCCGACCTGCTGCCGGAAGAACGGCACGGGCTGCGCATCGCGATCAAGCGCCAGCGCTATGCAGCCGAGTTTTTCCAGACGCTGTTTTCCCGGCACAGCCGCCGGCAGGCACGTTATCTGGCGGTGCTGCGCGACGCCCAGGACAGTCTCGGGCGTGCCAACGATGCCCATATTGCGAAGGGCTTGCTGGAGGCAGCGCCGGCGGAGACGGGGCCGGTGCGCGATTTCGCGCTCGGCTGGCTGGCAGCGCAGGAGGTGGGAACGGGCAACGACGACAGCGCCGCCCACCTGCACGATTTTCTGGCGTTGAAGCCCCGCTGGCAGGGGCGGCGTCGGGACGAATATTGAATGACTACGAGGAGAATGTATGGAACTCATTTTGTGGCGGCACGCCGAGGCGGACGATTCGATCCCCGACCTCGAACGCGAACTGACCGACAAGGGCCGCAAGCAGGCCTCGCGCATGGCCGACTGGCTCAACCCGCGCCTGCCGCCGGACATCCGCGTGCTGGTGAGCCCCGCCACGCGCACCCTGCAAACGGCACAGGCGCTGGGACGCTACTACGACCAGGTGCCGGCGCTGGCGCCGGGCGCCAGCGCCGAGGATGTGCTGGCGGTGGCAGGCTGGCCGGATGCGGCGTATCCGGTGCTGATCGTCGGCCATCAGCCCACGCTGGGGCAGGTGGCGATGCGCCTGCTGGCCGGACAGGCGGGCGACCTGACGGTAAAAAAAGGCGGCATCTGGTGGTTTCAGGGCCGCGAGCGGGCCGGACAGATGCAGGTGGTTTTGCGCGCTGTGGCCGCGCCTGACTGGTTATAATCCGTATGTGAACACACAGCCCATCCCGCAGCAGGCAACCCGGCAGACCCCAGCCACGCCGACGAGGTGTTTCCCGTGCCGGGCTGGCTGAGCAGTCTGCGCGAACTGATCGCCGAAGCGAGTCCCCTGCGCCGCTTCACGTTCGCGCTCTTGGTGCTGTTGCCGCTGGCCGCGCTGGCCGCGGCGTATCTGTGGTTTACCCCGCCTGTCTACCGCGTGCTGTACGCGCAGCTGTCCGACCGTTCCGGCGGCGAAGTCATCGCCGCGCTCGAACAGCTCGACATTCCCTACCGCCTGTCCGCCGTCGACGGCAGCATCGAGGTGCCGGCCGACCGCCTGCATGCCGCGCGCTATCGTCTGGCCGCGCGCGGTCTGCCCCGTTCCGATGCCGACGCTCAGGATGAAGCCGAGCGCGCGCCGCGCTTTGGCGCGTCGTCGCTGCAGGAGCAGCAGCGTTTTCAGCGCGCGCTCGAAACCGAACTCGCGCGGTCGATCCAGACCCTGGAAGCGGTCGAGCTGGCGCGCGTGCATCTCGCCCTGCCCAGAGTGTCGCCTTTCCTGCGCGATGCGCCGCCCGCCACCGCCGCGGTGCTGGTGCGGCTGCGTCCGGGCGCGCACCTGCAGCCCGAGCAGGTGACGACGATCCAGACCCTGGTGGCGGCCAGCGTGCCGCGCATGAAGCGCAGCGAAGTGCAGGTGCTCGCTCCGAGCGGCATGCTGCTGGGCGAGGCCGTGCCCGAGCCGGTGCAGTCGCAGCGGCTGGCGCTGGAGCAGGATCTGGTGCGGCGTGTGCTCGCGGTGCTGACGCCCTGGCTGGGCGAGGACCGCGTCAGCGTGCAGGTGACCGCCACGCTGGACGACAGCGAAATCCGGCAGACCGTAGAGCGCGTGCAAAACGTCGTGGTGGCGGGCAAGGCGCATCCTCTGGAAAAAAGCGTGCGCACCACGCGCGAGCCGGAAGGGCGCATCGAGCGCATCCAGGCCATCGTGATTCTCGGCTTCGACGCCAGCGCGGAGGAGTTGCAGCGCGCGGGGCAGCTGGCGCAACAGGCGCTGGGCCTGGAGCCGGCGCGCGGCGACAGCGTCAACGTCTATGCCCTGCCGACGGCGGCGCCGTCCGCCGCCGCAGAGGACCGGGCGCCGGCCGAAGCGCTCGAGCATGCGCCGCCGGCGGCCTCGGCACCGGTCTCGGTTCCGCGCGTGTCGCCGGCGCGTCCGCTGGCGCCAGCTTGGGCCTGGCAGGCCTTGCCGCCGTGGGCGCTGGTGGCCGTCGCGGCACTGCTGGCGCTGCTCGTCATGATGATCTGGCGCCGCCGCGGTCCGCCGCCCGAAGCGCCGGCGGTGGAGGCGGATTTCGACGCCGAGCTCGACGCCACGCGCAATCAGGTGATGGCCAATCCGCGCGTGACGGCGGATGTGATCCGGCTGTGGATGCGCGCATGAGCCAGGCCGGCATCGAAAAATCCGCCGCGCTGCTGCTCGCTTTGGGCGAAGAGGCGACGGCTGCGGTGTTCCGCTACCTGAGCCCGCTCGAGGTCAGCCGGCTCGGCAGTGCGATGCGCGAACTCGACGTGCTGCCGCGCGATCGCGTGCGTGCCATCCTGCATGACTACGCCAGCGAAGCGGCCGAGCAGACCGGCTTTGCCGCCGACACCGGACGCTTCCTCGACGAGGCCTTGAAGCAAGCCTTCCGCCCCGAACACGTGCAGGCGATGCTGCAGCGCCTGGGGGCAAGCAGCGCGCAGGCGCTGGACAAACTGGCCTGGCGCGAGCCGGCCGAAATCGCCGGCCTGCTGGAAGCGCAGCCGCCGCAGCTGATCGCCGTGGTGATGACCCAGTTGCCGCGCGATGTCGCCGCCGCCGTGCTGGAAATGCTGCCCGGCGAAATCCGCGCGGAAGTTTTGATGAGCCTGGCGCACAGCGAAGCGCCCAGTTCAGAGATGCTGCGCGAACTGGACGACTGGCTGAGGAGCCTCGATGCGTCCGCGTCGCTGCAGGGCGAGGCGGCGGTCGCCGGCCTCTTGGGACAGATGAGCGAAGGCAGCGCGGCGGCCGCGCTGAGCCAGCTCGACCGCAACGATGCGGAGCTGGCCGCGCGCCTGCGCGTGCGCACGCTCGCGTTCGAGGATCTGGCGCGGCTGCCCGAGGCGAGCCGCAAGGCCTTCCTGCGTCATGTCGGTGCGCGTACCCTGCTGCATGCGCTGAAGGGCAGCGACGGGCAGGTGCTCGACGCGCTGGCCGCGGTGATGAGCCCGACTGCGGCGCAGCGCATGCGGGTCGATCTTGATACGCTGGGCGTGGTGCCGGTCACCGTGATCCAGGCGGCGCAGGATGAAGCCGGCGCCACCCTGCGGCGACTGGCGGCGGAAGGCGCGATTCTGTATCCCGAAGAAGAGGAGGCGGCATGAGTACGCAAGACGACCCCTCGACCGATGACACCACGGCATTCGAGCAGTGGGAGGTGGTGGAACTGGCTGCGTCCGCCGAGGCGGTATCGCCGGCCGCCGACCTCGAGGCCGAACTGGCGCGGCTGCGCCAGGCCGCGCGCGACGAAGGCTATGCCGAAGGCCTGGCCGCCGGCCGGCAGGAGGGCGAGCAGGCGTGTGGCCGCATGAAGCAACTGGCCGAAAGCTTCAACACCACGCTCGACAACCTCGATTTCCGACTGGCCGACATGCTGCTGCAACTCGCGCTCGACGTGGCGCGCCAGGTGGTGGCGGGCGAACTTGCCGCGCGGCCGGAACGCGTGCTCGACGTCGTCAACCTGGCACTGAAGGAAATGGCCGAGTCCAGCCGCGAAGCGCGCCTGCTGCTGCATCCGGACGACGCCATGCTGGTGCGTCCGCACCTCGACCAGGTGCTGGACAAGACCCGTCTGCGCATCGTGGAAGATGTCCGCATGGTGCGCGGCGGCTGCCTGATCGAAACCCCGCAGGGCGAGCTCGATGCCACCCTGCCGGCACGCTGGCGCCAGGTGGTGCAGGTGCTCGGCTCCAACCAGAACTGGATCGAATGAGCGAGCGCATCGTCCGCCTGCGCGAATACCTGGCCAACTGCCGGCGGGCAGTGAACTGGGCGACGCCGATCACGGTCACCGGACGCCTGACGCGGGTGTCCGGCTTGGTGATGGAAGCGGTGGGGGTGCGCCTCCCGGTGGGCAGCCAGTGCCATATCCAGGTGCCCGGCGGCCAGAGCATCGAGGCCGAGGTGGCGGGTTTCTCGGGCGAGCGCCTGTTCATCATGCCGGCCACCGACACCTATGGCGTGATGCCGGGCGCGCGCGTGGTCCCGGACAATCCGATGGTGGCGCAGCCGCCGCGCCTGGGCACGCGCTATGTGCCGCGCCGCCGCGCGCACGACCGCGTGCGCCACGTGCCGGTGGGCGAGCGTCTGCTCGGACGCGTGCTCGATGGCGCCGGGCGACCGCTCGATGGCCTCGGTCCGTTGTCGCTGGAACGCCGGGTGCCGCTGTACAGCCGCCCGATCAATCCGCTCGAGCGCGCGCCGATCCGGCAGACGCTGGATGTCGGCGTGCGCGCGATCAACGGCCTGTTGACGGTGGGGCGCGGCCAGCGGCTCGGCCTGTTCGCCGGCAGCGGCGTGGGAAAAAGCGTGCTGCTCGGCATGATGGCGCGCTACACCGAAGCCGACGTGGTGGTGGTCGGCCTGATCGGCGAGCGCGGCCGCGAGGTCAAGGAATTCATCGACCAGATCCTGGGCGCGGAGGGCATGGCGCGCGCGGTGGTGGTGGCCGCGCCCGCCGACCATCCGCCGCTGATGCGCCTGAACGGTGCGGCGTATGCGATGTCGATCGCCGAATATTTTCGCGATCAGGGCAAGCACGTGCTCCTGATCATGGATTCGCTGACGCGCTACGCGATGGCGCAGCGCGAGGTGGCACTGGCGATCGGCGAGCCGCCCGCCACCAAGGGCTATCCGCCGTCGGTGTTCGCCAAGCTGCCGCAGCTGGCCGAACGCGCCGGCAACGGCCGCAGCGGCAGCGGTTCGGTCACCGCGTTCTTCACCGTGCTGATGGAAGGCGACGACCAGCAGGATCCGATCGCCGACGCGGCGCGTGCGATTCTCGACGGCCACATCGTGCTCACCCGCGACCTCGCCGATGCCGGCCATTACCCGGCGATCGACATCGAGGCCTCGATCAGCCGGGCCCAGCCCGACCTGCTGTCCGACGATGCGCTGGAGCGCACCCGTCGCTTCAAGTATCTCTATTCGCGCTACATGCGCAGTCGCGACCTGCTCGCCGTCGGCGCCTATGTGCCGGGTGCCGACGTGGTGCTGGACGAAGGCGTGCGGCTGTACCCGAGGATGCAGGGCTACCTGATGCAGGGCATGCGCGAGCGCGCGACGCTGGAATCGTCGCGCGCCGGACTCGATGAGGTGCTGGCATGAAAGGCTTTTCGCTGGCGCGCGTGCTGCAGCTGGCCGAACGGCGCAGCGAAATGCTGTCGCGTTCGGTTAAGCTCGCGCACGGCATCTGGCTGCGCGCACGCGGCCATCAGGTGCAGCTGGTCGCGCTGCGCGACGCGCGCATCGCGCAACTGGCCGGCGAGCTGCGCGCGGGCGTGAGCGCCGCGCGGCTGCAGGAGACGAATCGCCTGCAGCAGGTGCAGGCGGCCGAAATGCGGGCGGCGCAGGCCGACATCGATGCCGCGCATGAGGCCTGGCAGGCGCGGCTGGCCGAATGGATGCAGGTCGAACAGCGGGTGAAGGCGCTGCGCCTGCTGGAGCAGCGCCACCTGGCCCACCTGGCCGTGCAGCAGCGCCGCACCGAACAGCGCGAGCACGACGAGCTGGTGGAGTTGATGCATCGCCGCGAAGCGGGCACGCGGGAGGTCTGGGATGCTGCTTGAACTGACGCCGGCGGAAACCGCTTTCCTGACGACGCCGGTCGTCGTATCCGACGCCTTCCCGCAGCGCTTGACCCGCCGCCTCGCCGCGACGCTGACCGCGCGCCTGCACCTGCCGGTGCGCGCGCTGCCGCTGCCGGCCGTCGCACCGTCGGCCGCGCCGGCGATCCCGGTCTGGCAGCCGGATGCGGCGCTCGCCACGCTGTGGCTGACCCGCCGGCTCGGCGGCCGGCGCGTCTCGGGCGCCTCGCCCTTCGTGCCGGCCGCGCTGATGCGCACGCTGGACGCGGTGCTGGCCGAAAGCTGGCTCGACGAACCCGCAGCGGATCCGCTGCCGTCCGCGCTCGCATGGCAACTCGGCACCGATCTCGCGCAGGCGACACTGGACCTGGCCTTGCCGCCGCAGCCCGCCGATCTGACGCGCTGGGCGCGCGGGGTGATTCGCCATGGATAAGCACACGAACCGGACCCGACCGATCATGACACCTCTCCTCATTGCGGCCATCGCGCTGCTGCTGACCCCGGCTGCGGCGCTTGCTGCGCCGCCCGACATGGCCGGCGGGCTGTTCACCGTGCTGCTCAGCCTGGCGCTGATTCTCGGCGGCTTCGTCGCGGTGGCCTGGTTCGCGCGCCGCTACCTGCCGGGCATGGGCGCGCAGGGCGTGGTGAAAGTGGTGGCCACGACGGCGGTGGGGCCGCGCGAGCGCGTGGTGGTGGTCGAGATCGACGACACCTGGCTGATGCTGGGCGTGGGCGGCGGCAATGTGCGGCTGCTGCACACGCTGCCGAAACCGGCCGCAAGCGCGAACTCGCGGACGGAGCGCGCGCAATGAAGCGCATCCTGTTGCTGGCGGCGCTGGGCCTGAGCCTGCCCGCGCTCGGCGCGGACGCGAACGTGCCGCTATTGTCGGTGACGCCCGGAGAAGGCGGGCAGGTGATCGGCGTGCCGGGCGCGAGCCTGCCGTGGCTGCTGCTGTTTCCGTTTTTGCCGGCCCTGCTGCTGGCGTTCACGGCCTTTACCCGGATTGCGGTGGTGCTGTTCCTGCTGCGCCAGGGATTGGGCAGCCCCACCGCGCCGCCCAATCTGGTGCTGATGGGGCTGGCGGTGCTGCTGACGATCTTCGTGATGTCGCCCGCGCTCAAAGTCATCGACGCCGAGGCCTATCAGCCTTTCCTGGCGGGGTCGCTTTCGTTCAACGAAGCGGCCGGGAAGGCGTCGTCGCCGCTGAAGGATTTCATGCTGCGCCAGACGCGCGCCGAGGACCTCGATCTCTTCATCGGCGACGACAAGACCATCGATCCGCGTCAGGTCGACACGGTGCCGCTGGCCGCATTGGCGCCGGCCTTCCTCACCAGCGAGCTGAAGACGGCCTTCCAGATCGGCTTCATGGTGGTGCTGCCGTTTCTGGTGATCGACCTGGTGGTGGCCGCGGTGCTGACCGCACTCGGCATGATCATGCTGCCGCCGCAACTGGTGTCGCTGCCGCTGAAATTGCTGCTGTTCGTCACGGTCGACGGCTGGTATCTGCTGGTCGGCTCGCTGCTCGGGAGTTTTTAATGGAAGGCCTGGCCCGCGACGCCCTCTGGCTGACGCTGATGATTGCGGCCCCGCTGCTGCTGGCGGGGCTGCTGGTGGCGTTTGCGGTCAGCCTGTTCCAGGCCGCCACGCGGATCCACGAACCCACGCTGGCGTTCGTGCCCAAGCTGCTGATCATGGCGGTCGTGCTGGTGGTGCTGGGCAGCTGGATGGGCGGCCAGCTGGTCGAGTTTGCGCGGACCCTGCTCACCGATTTCCCCGGCCTGATCGAATGAGATGCCGTTGACCGAAGCGGGCGTCTCGGTCTGGCTGTTTGCGTTTGCGCGCGTCGCCGGCTGGATCGTGTTCGATCCGCTGGCGGGCCGGCTGCCGCTTGTTTTGCGGTTGTTCATCGCCGCGGTGCTGGCCGCGGTGCTGGCGCCGGGCGTGGCGGCCGGAGAACTCGCGCCGTTTACCGTACCGGGTCTGTTGGCGCTGAGCCTGGCTTTCCTGTGGGGAGCGGCGCTGGCACTGTGCGTGTGGCTGGTGTTCGCCGCGGTGAGCGCTGCGCTGGTGTGGACCGGCCACACCGCCACCGGCGGCCTCCTGATGCTGACCGCCGAACAGGCGGGGCCGGCCGACGCCGCCTGGCGTGCGCTGGCGGGCTGGCTGGCGGCGCTGGCCTTCCTGGCGGCGAGCGGCCACCTGATGGTGGTCAGCGCACTGCGCGACAGCTTTGCGGCAATGCCGGTCGCCAGCCTGCCGGCCGCGGCCGATCTGCGCCAGCTGGCCGAAGCCGCCGGCTGGCTGTTTGCGGTCGGCATGCAACTGGCGCTGCCGCTGGTGGCGCTGGCGCTGCTGATCCAGCTGGCGCTGGGCATTGTGGCGCGCACCACGCCGGGGCTGGACATGTTTTCGGTCGGACTGGGGCTGGCGGCGCTGGGGCTGATGGCGGCCTGGGTGTGGGCGGTGCCGCTGGTCACGCAGGCCATGGGCCCGGGCATCGGGCAACTGGGCGTCTGGCTGGCCGCGCTCGTCGCAAGATGACGCCGGTCCCGGCCAGATGCATTAGAATGCTGCGATTTAATGCAATCGCGTCGACCCTGCGGCGCGGTACTGAAATTACAGCGGCGGAAACAACAAGATGGCCAACAAGATGGCAGAGATGAACATGCCCCGAGGCAGCCTGGTTGCCATCGTCACCCCGATGTCCGACGATGGCGCGCTCGATATCGGGTCGCTGCAGAAACTGATCGACTGGCACATCGCGGAGGGGACCGACGGCATCGTCGTCGTCGGCACCACGGGCGAATCGCCCACCGTGAATTTCGACGAACACTGCCAGCTGATCCGCGTTGCGGTCGAGCGGGCCGCCGGCCGGGTGCCGGTGATCGCGGGCACCGGGGCGAACTCCACCCGCGAAGCGATCGAACTGACCGAATGCGCAAAATCCGCCGGTGCGCAGGCCGGCCTGTCGGTGGTGCCGTACTACAACAAGCCGACGCAGGAAGGCCTGTTCCAGCATTACAGGAAAATCGCCGAGGCGGTCGACCTGCCGCTGATCCTGTACAACGTGCCGGGACGCACAGTGGCCGATCTGTCGAACGACACGGCGCTGCGCCTGGCGCAGGTGCCCGGCATCGTCGGCATCAAGGACGCCACCGGCAACATGGAGCGCGCAGCCGATCTGGTGCGCCGCGCGCCCAGGGATTTTCTGCTGTATACCGGCGACGACGCCTCGGCCATGCCTTTCATGTTGCTGGGCGGTCATGGCGTGATTTCGGTCACCGCCAACGTCGCGCCGAAAATGATGCACCAGATGTGCGTGGCGGCGTTCGAGGGGAACCTCGCGCGTGCGCGTGAGCTCAACAATGCGTTGCTGCCGCTGCACAGCAGGCTGTTTGTGGAAGCCAACCCGATCCCGGTCAAGTGGGCATGCGCCGAACTGGGTCTGATCCCGTCCGGTCTGCGCCTGCCGATGACCCCGCTGTCTGCCGGATTGCATGACACCGTTCGTGACGCCTTGCGTCACGCCCAATTAATCTAGCGCGGTGCGTTGCGCCGCCGGTTTGATGTAAGCCTTACGTTTAGGACTCCTTATGCGTTTACTGCCCCTGTTTTTGATGATCGCGCTGGCTGCTTCGGGCTGCGGCATCATCGAATCCAAAAAAATCGACTACAAATCGGCCGGCAAGCTGCCGACGCTGGAAGTGCCGCCCGACCTCACTGCGCCGACCGGCGACAACCGCTACGCCGTGCCCGACACGCAGGGCAGCGGCTCCGCCACGCTGTCGACCTACAGCCAGGAGCGCAAGGTTGCGCCTGCCGGCACGCAGACGCTGCTGCCCGCTCAGGATAAGGCGCGCATCGAACGCGCCGGCACGCAGCGCTGGCTGGTAGTGCAGGCCACGCCGCAGCAGGTGTGGCCGGTGATCAAGGATTTCTGGCAGGAGACCGGCTTCATCGTCAACCTCGAGTCGCCCGAAACCGGCGTGATCGAAACCGACTGGGCCGAGAACCGCGCCAAGATTCCGCAGGACGTGATTCGTCGCACCATCGGCAAGGTGCTCGACGGCATGTATTCGACCGCCGAGCGCGACAAGTTCCGCACCCGCATCGAGAGCAGCGACGCCGGCACCGAAATCTATGTCAGCCACCGCGGCATGATGGAAGTCTACGATTCCGCGAACAAGGACCGCACCGTGTGGCAGCCGCGCCCGGCCGATCCCGAACTCGAGGCCGAAATGCTGCGCCGCCTGATGCTCCGCTTTGGCGTCGAGGAAAACCGCGCCCAGACCCTGATCGCCCGGCAACAGACGCCGGAGATGGCGCGCGTGCTCCACGATGGCGGCGCAGCGACGCTGGAAATGGACGAGAACTTCGACCGCGCCTGGCGCCGTGTCGGCCTCGCGCTCGACCGCGTCGGTTTTGCGGTGGAAGACCGCGACCGTTCCAGGGGCGTCTATTTCGTGCGCTATATCGATCCCGAGATCGACAACGACAGCAAGCGCGACGAAGGTATTTTCGCCAAATTTGCGTTCTGGCGCAGCAAGAAGGAGCAGGCCTCGCCGCAGCTGCAGATCGTGGTCAACGACGCCGGCGAGAAAAGCCGTGTCAGCGTCAGCAGTGCCGACGGCAAGCCGGTCGACCCCAACACGCGGACCCGCATCATCAACCTGCTGCACAAAGAGCTGAAGTGATGCGGGAATCCGCCTGATGCGGTTTGCGTGCCTGGGCAGCGGCAGCGAGGGCAACGGCCTGGTGGTCGAGGCCGGCGCCACCCGGGTGCTGATGGACTGCGGCTTTGGCCTTGCCGACAGCGTGGCGCGGCTGGGTCGCCTGGGCCTGCAGCCCGCCGACCTGGCCGGCATCGTGGTGACCCACGAGCACAGCGACCATATCGGCGGAGTGGGGCGGCTGGCGCGCAGGCACAAGCTGCCGGTGTGGCTGACCGCGGGCACGCTGGCGATGGCGCAGGACCTCGACGGCGTGGCGGTGCAGGTGATCGACAGCCATGCCGCGTTTGCGGTGGACAGGCTGGAAATCCAGCCCTATCCGGTGCCGCACGATGCGCGCGAGCCGGTGCAGTATGTGTTCGGCGACGGCAACCGCCGGCTGGGCGTGCTGACCGACACCGGCTGCAGCACGCCGCACATCGAGGCCATGCTGGCCGGCGTCGATGCGCTGGTACTGGAATGCAACCACGACGCGACGATGCTGGAAAACGGACCCTATCCGGTGAGCCTCAAGCGGCGCGTCGGCGGCCGCTTCGGCCATCTGGAAAACGGCCAGTCGGCGGCTTTGCTGGGTACGCTGAAGCACGAAAAACTGCAATGCGTGATGGCCGCACACGTCTCCAGAAAGAACAACACGTCCGCGCTGGCGCAGCGCGCGCTGGCGCAGGTGCTGGGCTGTGCGGACGACGACGTGCGCGTGGCCTGTCAGACGGCGGGATTTGATTGGATAAGGCTTTGACGACTTTTGCTGAACTCGGGCTTGCGCCCGACATCCTGCGTGCCCTCGACGACCTGGGTTACGCGACACCGACACCGATCCAGGAGCAGGTGATTCCGCTGGCGATCAAGGGCGGCGACATCCTCGGCGCGGCGCAGACCGGCACCGGCAAGACGGCCGCCTTTGCGCTGCCGCTGATCCAGCGCCTGCTGCCGTTCGCCAACACCGGCACCTCGCCCGCCAAGCACCCGATCCGCGCGCTGATCCTCACGCCCACGCGCGAACTCGCGATCCAGGTCGAGGAGAGCATCAAGTCCTACACCAAACATGTGCCATTGCGTTCGCTGGTGGTGTACGGCGGGGTCAACATCAACACCCAGATCCCGATCCTGAAAACCGGCATCGAAATCCTGGTGGCCACCCCCGGCCGTCTGCTCGACCACGTGCAGAACAAGACGCTGATGCTGAACCAGGTCAACACCCTGGTGCTCGACGAGGCCGACCGCATGCTCGACATGGGCTTCATGCCTGACCTCAAGCGCATCGTCGCGCTGCTGCCGACGCAGCGGGTGAACATGATGTTCTCCGCCACCTTCCCGGAGGAAATCCGCAAGCTCGCCGACAGCATCCTCAACACCCCGACCTTCATCGAAGTCGCGCGCAACGAGACCGCGGTGACGGTGACCCAGGTGGTGCACCCGGTGCACCACGAGCGCAAGCGGCAGCTGCTGGCGCACCTGATCAAGAGCCGCGAACTGAGCCAGGTGCTGGTGTTCACCGGCACCAAGCTGGGTTGCAACCGGCTTGCCAACGAACTCAACAAGGTCGGCATCCACGCCGATGCCATTCACGGCGACAAGACGCAGCAGGAACGCATCAAGGCGCTCGACGCCTTCAAGGCCGGCAGCATCCGCGTGCTGGTCGCCACCGACGTCGCCGCGCGCGGCCTCGACATCGAGGCCTTGCCCTTCGTCGTCAACTACGACCTGCCGCACAACGCCGAGGATTACGTCCACCGCATCGGCCGCACCGGCCGCGCGGGGGCCTTCGGCGAGGCGATCTCGCTGGTGAGCGAATCGGAGACGCGCTACCTCAAGGACATCGAGCGGCTCATCGGCAGCGCGATCGAGCCCACCATCGTGTACGGCTTCGAGCCGGGCGCGGCCGACGTGCCGGCGTATCAATCGCGGCCGCCACGCCATGAGCGCCCGTCGGAGCGGCATGCGGAGCGCGCGCCGGAGCGGCAGACGGAACGTCCCGAACGCGCGGCGCCGCGTCCGCGCCCGGCTACGGCGGCGCGCGACGCGCTGTTCGATGCGCCCTATGTGCCGGGCGAAGCGGCGACAAGCGCCGCCGCACCCGCACGCCCGCGCCCGGCGCAGAAAAAACCGGTGGCGGCGCTGTTTCGCAGCCCGGTCAAGCCGGACGCCGCCGGGCAGTGAGCTGGGAAGTCCTGCTGCTGGGCCTGTTCGGTGCCGGCGCATGGTACTGGTATGCCGGCATGCAGGCGCGCGAACAGGCGGTGGCGGTCAGCCGCCGTGCCTGTACCGATGCCGGTCTGCAACTGCTTGACGACAGCGTGGCCCTGCGCCGGCTGCGCCTGGCGCGCAATGACAACGGCCAGATTCAATTCCAGCGCGATTTCAGGTTCGAGTTCTCCGACACCGGCGACAACCGCCGCCCTGGCGTCGTCCGCATGCTGGGCGAACGCGTGGAATGGGTCAGCCTCGACGGGGAATGGCAGCCGGGCAGCGTGGCGAGCGTGACCCAGCTGCACGACTGAACCGGCGCGTTCGCGCCGGGACCCCGTTTTTTACTCCTGTTCGATTTCCAGAATTGCCAGACTGATCTGCAGACCGAGATTGGCCTCGAATTCCGCCCAGTTTTTGTAGGCCTTGAGCTTTTCGGCGATTACCGGCTTCATCTCGAAGTCGCTTTTGCCTTCGTCGTACATGCGGCGCACTTCTTTCAACAAAATGTCGAAATACGCCTTCTGGTCGGCGATGAAGGTGCGCTTGCTGCTGGTCTTGCCGTGGCCGGGCACGTAGCGCTTCGCGTTGAGGTCGTACGCGCGCTGGGTGGCCTTGATCACGCCCTTGAAGGTGCCGTCGCGCAGGTTCATCGACTGGCGGTTGAGCACGTTGTCGCCGGTGAACAGGATCTTGTCCTCGACGAGCTCGATCATCAGGTCGGTCTTGCTGTGCGCGTCGTCTGAGGAATGAATGCGGAAGGTCTTGCCGCCGATCCTGAATTGCTGGCCGTCGGCCGCTTCGACCGTGGGGATCACGGCGCGGGTGCCATCGGTGTAGCCCTTCGTCAGGTTCGACATCAGGTCGAGCCAGAACGTGTCGGCACCTTCCTTTGCCTGCTTGATCATGTCGGGGTGGGCAATCAGGGTGGCGTTCGGCCACGCTTCGAGCACCGCCTGATTGCCGAGCCAGTGGTCGCCATGCACGTGGGTGATGAACACGTGGGTGACCGGTTTGGTGGTCGTCTTCTTCAGTTGGGCCACGACCATGCGGCCGGCCTGCACGCTCGAACCCGGGTCGATCAGCACGACGCCGTCGGCGGTGACGATCCACGCCGGGTTGTTCATGAAGCCCTGGTTTTCCACCGACGGGATGCCCTGCGGACCGTGGATGACGTAGGTGTCGGCCTGGATTTTTTGCGGCGGGTGGGGTCGCACGACGTCGTTCGGGCCGGCGACTGCGGTGGTACAGACAGCGAGGGCAGCGAGCAGCGGGAAGAAGATGCGCATGGGAGGCTCCGTTCGGGGTCAATGCAGAGAGCGGTTCAGGCTACCACCACTTCTCGAAAATGATGCGGTTCATCGGCACGCCGAGGTCATGCAGCAGCGTGCTCATGTCCTCGACCATGCCCTTGGGGCCGCACAGGTAATACAGCGTATCGTCCGGCACGTCGAGCGCG
This sequence comes from Pseudomonadota bacterium, assembly GCA_021821425.1. The sequence goes on along the minus strand of JAKACL010000004.1, from coordinate 9,130 downwards.
TGCAGCTTGACAGGATCGATGCGGCCGGTGAGGCCGTGCCAGTGGGGATCGGGCTGGGTGACGGTGATGCTCAGGTGGAGGTTGTCGTGATTGCGGACGGCGGCATCGAGTTCGTCGCGGAACAGGATCTCGCGGCTGTCCGATACGCTGTAGACCAGATGCGCCTGCGTCGGCAGACCGGCGTCGCGCACGTGGCGGAAGATGGACAGCAGCGGGGTGATGCCGACGCCGCCGCCGATCAGCACCACGTTGTCGCTCATTTCCGGCAGATAGACGAACGGCCCCTGGCCCTGGCTCACGCGCACGCGGTCGCCGACGGCGGCATGCTCATGGGCCCAGCGCGCCACCGGGTGATGGGTGCTGGACTTGATCGCGAGTTCGATTTCACCTGGATGCATGGGCGAGGTGGTGACCGAATAGCCGGCTGTATGCATAGCGCCATCGATCTCGATGCTGAGGTCCACCCATTGCCCGGGCAGGAAACGGAAAGCGGGGTCGGGGATGGCGAGACGCAGGGCGCGAATGCTGGGCGTGGCGGCGGCGATGGCCGTGACGTTCGCGTCGAAGATATGCAAGGCTCAGTCCTTCTTCCGGAAGCTGAGCGAGGCCGAATTGATGCAGTAGCGCAGGCCGGTGGGGGCGGGGCCGTCGGGAAAGATGTGGCCGAGGTGCGAACCGCAGCGGCGGCACAATGCCTCGACGCGCACCATGCCGTGGCTGCTGTCGGTTTTTTCCGCGACGGCATCGGTGTTCAGCGCCTGGTAAAAGCTTGGCCAGCCGGTGCCCGAATCGAACTTGGCGGCAGACGAAAACAGCGCTTCGCCGCAGGCGGCGCAGCGGTATTCGCCGGTTTCGTGGTGGTCCCAGTATTGTCCGGTGAAGGCGCGCTCGGTGCCGTGTTCGCGCAGGATGCGATATTGCTCGGGGCTCAGTTCGGCGCGCCATTCGGCGTCGGTCCGGGTTTTGTCGTCACTCATGGCAGCTCTCCTGTAGCCGACGAGTTTACCTTCAAGCGGCCGGTCCTGGATGCAATCCCATGCCGTAGCCAAGGTCACTCCCTGGAGAAGCGGACCCTGCATTTCCGGTGGGTCGTTGGGATGAAATCTCTTTCCGATGGCAAAAATCTGCGTGAGGTTGACAGCGTCATCGCAGCGGGTTTATTCTTCGTTCAGGTATTAGACTTAGTCTAAAAACCGGATACCCTCGCGCGTCAAACTGCTATAAAGCCCAGGCTGAAGACGCTGAGACGGGCGGGGTTCATCAGTGCTGAAAAGCATGTCAAACGAATCAAGGAGATCACGTTATGCAACTCAAAGGCTCAAAAACCGAAGACCATCTGAAAGCCGCCTTTGCCGGCGAATCGCAGGCCAACCGCCGCTACCTCTACTTCGCAGCAAAAGCTGATGTGGAAGGCTACAACGACGTCGCCGCCGTGTTCCGCTCCACCGCGGAAGGCGAGACCGGCCACGCCCATGGCCACCTGGAGTACCTGGAAAAGTGCGGCGACCCCGCCACCGGCATGACCTTCGGCCCCACCGCCGACAACCTGAAGACCGCCATCGCGGGCGAAACCCACGAGTACACCGACATGTACCCGGGCATGGCCAAGGATGCGCGTTCGGAAGGCTTCGACGAAATCGCCGACTGGTTCGAAACGCTGGCCAAGGCCGAGCGCTCGCACGCCAACAAGTTCCAGAAAACCCTGGACACCCTGGGCGCGTAAGTCTGCTCAAGATAAAAGCGGGTCGATTGCGGCCCGCTTTTTTTGGCCCCGATTTTTCAAAAAAACAATGGAGTTCGCATGAGCACACGTGAAGGCAGCCTCGAAGCCCCCACCCGTCATCCGCTCGACTGGAAAAACCCGGATTTCTATAATGAAGAGAAGCTGACGCACGAACTCGAGCGCGTCTTCGACATTTGCCACGGCTGCCGCCGCTGCGTGTCGCTGTGCACCGCGTTCCCGACGCTGTTCGACCTGATCGACGAGTCTTCGACGATGGAAGTGGATGGCGTCGCCAAGACCGACTACTGGAAGGTGGTCGACGAGTGCTATCTGTGCGATCTCTGCTACATGACCAAGTGCCCCTACGTGCCGCCGCATCCGTGGAACCTCGATTTCCCGCATACGATGTTGCGCGCCAAGGCGATCAAGTTCCAGAAGGGCGGCACCACGTTCCGCGACAAATTGCTGTCATCAACCGATGCGATGGGCAAGCTCGCCTCGATTCCAGTGGTGGTGCAGGCCGTCAACGCCAGCCTGAAAAGCAAGCCGATCCGCAAGATGGTCGACAGCGTGCTGCACATCCACCCCGACCGCAAGCTGCCCGAATACGACAGTGCGAAATTCCGCGCCACGGCGAAGCCGCGCGGCGATTTTCCGGTGAAGGCCGGCGAAAAGACGCCCGGAAAAGTGGCGATCTATGCGACCTGCTACGTAAACTACAACGAGCCCGGTATCGGCCACGATCTGCTGAAGCTCTTGGCGCACAATGAAATCCCCGCCGTGCTGGTGGAGAAGGAAGCCTGCTGCGGCATGCCCAAGCTGGAACTGGGCGACCTCGACGCGGTGGCCAGGCTCAAGGAAACCAACATCCCGCATCTGGCGAAGCTCGCGCGCGAAGGCTACGCGATCCTGACTGCCGTGCCCTCGTGCACGCTGATGTACAAGCAGGAATTGCCGCTGATGTTCCCTGACGACGCCGACGTGCAGGCGGTGAAGGAGGCGATGTGGGACCCGTTCGAATACTTGATGGCGCGCAACGTCGACGGCCTCTTGAAGACCGATTTCAACAGCCCGCTCGGCAAGGTGGCCTACCACGTGCCCTGCCATCAGCGGGTGCAGAACATCGGCAACAAGACGCGCGACGCGCTGCAGCTCGCCGGTGCCAAGGTGACCATGGTCGAGCGCTGCTCGGGCCACGACGGCACTTGGGGCGTGAAAAGCGAGTTCTTCGACAAGTCGATGAAGATCGGCAAGCCGGTGTTCCGCCAGATGGCCGAGCCGCAACCCGACTATGTCAGTTCCGACTGTGCGATTGCCGCGCGTCACATCCTGCAAGGCATGGGCGAAACCGCCACCGCGCAGAAGCAGCATCCGATCACGCTGCTGCGCATCGCCTATGGTCTTGAATGAATTGTTATCAGTAAGGAGAACAACATGCCGCACATTACTCGTGACAGCCTGATGAGCCTGGAAAGCTACGCAAAGGTGCGCCCCGAAATGCGCGCCGAAATCATGGCGCACAAGAAGAACCGAATGGTCGAGCTGGGCGACCACGTCACGCTGATTTTCGAAGACGAGAAGACCATGCGTTACCAGATCCAGGAGATGCTGCGCGCCGAGCGCACCTTCGAGGAAGCAGGCATCCAGGACGAACTCGACGCCTACAACCCGCTGGTGCCGGACGGCAGCAACTGGAAAGCCACCATGATGATCCAGTATTCCGACCCGGACGAACGCAAGGTGGCGCTGGCGAAACTGAAGGGCATCGAGGACCGGGTGTGGGTTCAGGTGGCCGACCAGCCGAAGGTGTTTGCCATCGCCGACGAAGACCTGGAGCGCGAGAACGAGGAGAAAACCTCCTCGGTCCATTTCCTGCGCTTCGAACTCGACGCCACCTCGATCGCTGCCGCAAAATCGGGCAGCCCGATCCGCATGGGCATCGATCTGGAGGCTTATCCGGTGGCATCCGTAACGCTGGCGGACAATACCCGTGCAGCACTTGTGGTGGATTTGACCTAAAGTGATTCCAAGGCGGTCTTAACGATAACGACAACGCACCGCCATCTGACAAGGAGGGTCGATGCTGGATCAACTGCTGGTTCATCAGGTGCGGCGGCGGGTGGAGACTTCCGGCCTGCCGTTCGTGGTCGAGTTATGGAATGGCGAGCAGGTCGGCGCCGTCGACGCTGCGGCGGTGCGGGTGCGGCTGCATCGGGCCGCCTGCCTCAAGGTAATGGCAGACCCCAGCCTCGGTGCACTGGCGCGTGCGTATGTCGAGGGCCACCTCGATCTGGAAGGTACTGCCCACGACATCCTCTCGCTCGGCGACCGCCTGTGCAACGCAGGCAGCTGCGCGCCGCGAACCGGATCGGACGGCTGGAAGTGGTGGCGCCACACGCGCAGCAAGGATCGCAAGAACATCCAGTACCACTATGACGTGTCCAACGATTTCTATGGCCTCTGGCTGGACAAGCGGCGCGTCTATTCCTGCGCCTATTTCAAGACCCCGGACACGAGCCTGGACGCGGCGCAGGAAGCCAAGCTCGACCACATCTGCCGCAAGCTCGCGCTCAAGCCGGGCGAGCAGTTCCTCGACATCGGCTGCGGCTGGGGCGGGCTCATCCTGCATGCGGCCGAGCAGTACGGCGTGCGCGCGGTCGGCATCACGCTGTCGGACGAGCAGCACGCCTGGGTCGACGAACAGATTAGGGCACGCGGTCTCGCCGGCCAGGTCGAGGTGCGCCGGATGGATTACCGCGATGTACCCGAGCACGGGGGCTACGACAAAATCGCCAGCGTTGGCATGTTCGAGCATGTCGGGCGCGCCAATCTGGTGACGTATTTCGAGAAAATCAATGCCCTGCTGAAGCCGGGGGGACTGGTGCTCAACCACGGCATCACCACGGCCACGCCGGATGCCGGCGGCCTCGGCGGCGGCATTGCGGAATTCATCGAGGACTATGTCTTCCCCGGCGGCGAGTTGGTGCATGCCTCCGACGTGTTGCGCGCCGCCGCGACAAGCGGCCTGGAATGCCTCGATGCCGAGAACCTGCGCCCGCATTACGGCAAGACCCTGTGGCACTGGGTGACCCGGCTGGAGCAGCACGCCGAATCGGCACGGCGGCTGATCGGCGAACAGAAATACCGCATCTGGCGCATCTACATGGCGGGGTCGGCGCATGCGTTCGACCGTGGCTGGATGGAGTTGTGGCAGGTGCTGGCCGGCAAGGGCATCGACGGCCGCCAGACGAACTATCCGTTCAACCGCGACTACATCTACCCTCATCCCTGAACAATCGCATTTGACCGCGCAGCCGGCAAACGTGCTGCCGACGCGCGGTCAGCGCCAGTTACCTCTGGGCGTACGGAGGTCCGGTTGGCAAACGTCCTGGCAGATCTGCTCGTGGTGATCCATCTGGCGTTCGTCGTCTTTGTCGTGACGGGCGGATTCCTGCTGGCACGCTGGCCGCGGCTGATCTGGCTGCACCTGCCCGCCGCGGTCTGGGGTGCCACGATTGAATTCAGCGGCGGCATCTGTCCGCTGACACCGATCGAAAATCGCCTGCGGGTGCGCGGCGGCGGCGATGCCTACAGCGGAGACTTTGTCGCGCACTACCTGCTGCCGCTGCTGTACCCCGCGCAGCTCACGCCCGGGTTTCAGTTCTGGCTGGGGCTGGGCGTGGTGGCGGTGAACGCGCTGGCGTATGCGCTGGCCTGGCGTGCCAGGCGCAGGCGATCCACTGCAGGCAGGCGCGGTACCGGCTGAACGATCAAGGAGACTCACCATGCCACAGCTGCTCGGCGCGATCCAACAACGTTTTGCATGTCGCGCGTTCCAGCAGGACCGTCCGCTGAGGGCCGAGGAACTGGCGCTGCTCTGCGAGGCGGGACGGCTGGCGCCGTCGGCTTTCGGGCTGGAGCCGTGGCGTTTCATCCCGGTGACCGATGCGGCTGCGCGGGCGCGCATCGCCGGCGCCTGCTTCGATCAGCCGGCGGCGACCAACGCTGCGGCCTTCATCGTGATTGTGGCGCTGGTCGCCGCACTCGACCCCGATTCGGACTATGTGCGGGCACGCTTTGCAGCGGAAGCGCGCGGCGGCGAGGTGGCGCCGATCGACGCCGCCTACCGCGCGTTGCATCGCGCCGCGCCGTTGGCGGCGTGGGCGCAGGGGCAGTGCCATTTCGCCGCCGCGCAGATGCTGTTGCAGGCGACGCATATGGGGCTGGGCAGCTGCCCGATCGGTGGGTTCGATGCAGCGGCGTTGGCGCAATCCCTCGCGCTGCCGCCGGGCGAGGTGCCGGCGCTGGTGATCGCACTGGGCCAGTGTGCCGAGCCGGCACCGGCGCGGATTCGCAAGCCGCTTGAATAGCCCCTGGAACAAAGCGTGCTGCGGGGCGAATTTCAGCGGTCCCAGTACGGCTCGCCTTCCAGATGCGCGGCCAGGCAATCGATCAGCGCGCGCGCCCGGCTCGACAGGTGGCGCGTGGGTGGATAGACGGCGTACGCGGCGAGCTCGGGCCAGACATGGTCGGCCAGCAGCGTTACCAGTTCGCCGGCACGCACCGCTTTATGAATATAAAAAGTGGGCAGCAGCACCACGCCTTCGCCGGCTACGGCCGCGCATTTCAGGAAGTCGCCGCTGCTGGCCGCCAGCCGCACCGGCACCCGAACCTGTCCGGTCGTGCCGTCGGGCGCGCGGTAATGCCACAGGCCGGGGTCGCGCACGTTGCTGTAGGCGAGGCAGTCATGCTGCGCCAGCTCGGCCGCCTCGCGCGGGGTGCCGCGCCGTGCAAGGTAGGCGGGACCGGCGCAGACGACGTGGCGGATCGGCGCCAGGCGGCGCGCAATCAGGCTGGAGTCTTCCAGCGTGGCAATGCGGACGGCGAGGTCGAAGCCTTCCTGCATCAGGTCGATCTGGCGGTCGTTGAAATCGAGTTCGAGCCGTACCTCGGGATGCCGGGTCATGAAGGCCTGGATCGGCGACGTCAGGTGCAGCAGGCCGAACGCCAGCGGCAGCGCCACCTTGAGCCGGCCCTTGAGCGCGCCGTGCGCCTGCGACACTGCGGCCGCGGCGTCCTCGACGTCGGCCAGGATGGCGACGCAGCGTTCGTAGTAGGCGCGTCCGCTGTCGGTGAGATTGAGCCGGCGCGTGGTGCGCTGGATCAGCGAGACGCCGAGATGCGCCTCGAGCTCGGCCAGGCGGCGGCTGACCGCGGATTTGGCCAGGTTCACCCGTTCGGCGGCGGCGGTGATGCTGCCGGCCTCGACCACGCTGACGAAAATCTGCATTTGGGTGAGTCGGTCCATTGTTCTTTATTGGGCAATAGATAATTCAATAACTCTATATTTATTCCTATCAAAGCAAAACCAATAATGACATCACCGCGCCATGTTGGCGTTCGATTCAGGAGCGATGTCATGCAAGCAAGCCCGTCTATTTCTGTCCCGTTCCCCCTGCGCGTGCTGCGCATCGACGCCAGTGCCCGCCTGGCCGGCTCGGTCACCCGCCAGCTCGCCGACCGGCTGCTCGACGGCCTCGCCGCCCACGCGCCCGGCCTTGCCCTGCAGCGGCGCGACCTGGCGCAGGGCCTGCCGTTTGTCGACGCCGACTGGGTGGCCGCCAACCTCACCGATCCCGATGCGCGCACTGCAGCGCACCGCGCAACGCTGGCGGGGTCGGACGCGCTGGTGGCCGAGGTGATGGCGGCCGACGTCTGGGTGATCGCGACGCCGGTCTACAACTTCGGCGTGCCGGCCAGCCTCAAGGCCTGGATCGACCAGATCGCCCGCGCGCGGCTGACATTCCGCTATACCGAAAACGGGCCGCAGGGCCTGCTCGAAGGCAAGAAGGTCTATCTCGTGGTGGCTACAGGCGGCACCGAGGTGGGCAGCGCGATCGACTTCGCCACGCCGTGGCTGAAATTCGTGCTCGGCTTTCTCGGCGTGCGCGATATCGAGGTGATCGCGGCCGACCGTGGCATGGCACGCGGCGACGGCGCCCGCCAGGAGGCTGCCGCGCAGATCGATGCCCTGCTAGAACGCGACTGGCCGGCGCGCGCGGCCGCATAGCCCGCACGCCCTTCACTCAACAGAAAGGAGTCCATCATGAACCTGCGTCCCCTCCGTCAACGCGTCCCCGCCTACGAAGTGACCGAAGGCGCCGGCGTCACCGTCCACCGCAGCATCGGCACGCCGGCGCTGAAGAATCTCGACCCGTTCCTGATGCTCGACCATTTCGGCAGCGACAATCCGGACGAGTACATCGCCGGTTTTCCCGAGCATCCGCACCGCGGTTTCATCACCTTCACCTACATGCTCGACGGCCACATGGAGCACCGCGACAGCATGGGCAACCGCGGCGATCTCAAGGCCGGCGGCGTGCAGTGGATGAAGGCAGCCAGCGGCGTCATCCATTCCGAAATGCCGCAGCAGACCAACGGCCTGATGCGCGGTTTCCAGCTGTGGATCAATCTGCCGGCGCGCGACAAGCTGTCCGATCCCGCCTATCAGGAGTTCTCGGCCGAGGCCATCCCCGAGGTGACGGCAGCGGGCGCGCGGGTGCGCGTGCTGGCCGGTGAGTTCGATGGCACCCGCGGCGTGATCGACGACCCCGCCACCGACGTCCTGTACCTGGACGTCACGCTGGACGCGGGCGCGACTTTCAACCTGCCGCTCGACGACAGTCGCAACGCCTTCGCCTATGTGTTCGAGGGCGACGCCCGGCTGGCCGGTACCGCACTGGCGCGGCATACGCTGGCCGTGCTGGGCAAGGGTGACGCATTCGGCATCGAGGCCGGCGCTGCCGGTGCCCGCTTCATCCTGGTGGCGGGCCGTCCCCTGGGTGAGCCGGTGGTGCAATACGGCCCCTTTGTGATGAACACCCGCGAGGAAATCGAGCAGGCCTTCGCCGACTACCGCGACGGCCAGCTGGTGCGCACCCGGGCAGCGATGATCGGCCACTGATCCACGCGTCTATTCCGGGAACCGGTCCAGTTCCTGGTCCGCCATGGACAGCGGATCTTCCAGCGGTTCCAGGTGCGTGGTGAGGTGGGCGTAGGGCACGGCTTGGCGGAGGTCGGCCTCGATGCGCTCCGACCAGTCATGCCCCTGCTGCACAGTCCAGGCGCCGGGCACCAGAACGTGCAGGGAAACGAAGGCGCGGCTGCCGGCCTGGCGCGTTCGTAATGCATGGAAATCCAGCCCCTGGCTGCGGTAGCGATCCAGCACGGCTTCGATTGCCTCGATGTCTTCAGTCGGGATGGAGATGTCCATCAGACCTGCAGCGGAGCGATGCAGCAGCTGCCAGCCGGTCCACACGATATTCATCGCCACCAGCAGCGCGATCACCGGGTCGAGCCACAGCCAGCCGGTCGCCCACACCAGCCCGACGCCGAGAATGACGCCCG
>JAKACL010000172.1 GCA_021821425.1 Pseudomonadota bacterium | reverse complement strand
TGCACTGCCGCTGGTCGGGCGGATGTTTCCGGTAAGGATTTTGATGGTGGTGGTTTTCCCGGCACCGTTTGGGCCGATAAAACCGAAGGCCTCGCCCTCGCCTACTTCAAGGCTGATTCCCTTCAAGGCATAAACCCGGCGCCATAACTTCTCCCGGAAAGTTTTTGTCAGGTTCTCGATGCGGATGACCGTGGTTCTCATTTTTACTGGAGTCGTTTGATCTGAAAAACGATTTGCGGAACCCCTTGCTCATCCAGGCGGTATCCGGCTCCCAGCGGGTCGCCGGGAATCTCGCGAAGGATGCCGTGGTTGACGAGGTCGTTCAAATGGTCAGGTGGGCGCTGGAATTTCTGGCGATATGTGATGGCTGCTTCGCGCAGCTCCTGCAATCGTTCAAGGCGCAAAATTCGTTCTTTGAGAAATTGCTTCAGTCCCTCGTTGCGCGTGGCCTTGATCAGGCCGTTGATGAACGCTATGGCAGTGGCCGGGTCATTACCCTTTTCCATGAATCTGGCCGCATGGTTTAGTAATAGGTCGCGGTTCTTCCCGCCGGCACGGTTTGCGGCTTCCAGATAATAGCGTCCGGCCGCCTCGAACTTCCCTTCGAAATACATGTAATCGAAGCCAAGGAAATAAGGCGGCAGGAAGTCCGTGTGCCTGGCCATGGAGGCGCGTTCCAGAATGGAAATTGCTGTCGGATGCTCGCCGATCCAAGGCAGCACGCCCTGGGCGAGGTAGTAGTTGTCTCCTTGCGCCGGATTGAGGAGTGAGGCGTCTTCTTGAACCTTGGCGAGAACCTCATAATCCGCGGGGTTGAGGTCCTGTATCGACACGATAGTTGCGCGGAATACCGCGAGGTTGGAGGCTAGGTAACTGTCGCCGGCAGCCAAGCCGATCTGCACGGCCGGAGAAATCGCCACGTTAATTTCCTCCACGGCACGCTGTCGCGGCAGTTTCTTGGCCTGCAGTGTGCTGAAAAAATAGGCTGCCGCGACGGCGGCAATCATCAAGCCGGCAAGCAGCGGGCTGGCCATTAGTCTGCCCATGGAAGCTGAGTTTATGGCAGCCATCCGGCAAGCCACTTGTCCAGGTTGTCTTCCAGCATCCAGTGGTTCTGAATATGCTCCCGCAGGGCATCCCCATGGCATGCAAGCCTATCGCGGTCTTCAATCGCGTGGCGGATGGCATCAATCCATTCCTGGGGGTTATTGGAAACGCGGGTAACAGGGAAGTCGCCCTGATAGGTGACGATGTCCGTGCAGATTACGGGGTAGCCAAGAATGCCGTATTCCAGGACCTTGAGCGCACTCTTGGCTTCGTTGAATGGGTGATATTCCAGCGGTGCTAGTGCCAGGTCCAGATTCAGGCTGGCCAGTTTCGCTGGATATGCTTCCAGCTTTACGGGGCCATGAAATTCGCAGATGAAGGGCCTGAGTGATTCCGGGCACATGCCAAAGAACACCCAGTCGACTTCCTTGTGCAAGGCCTTGATGACTGCGTGCAGCAAAAGCAGGTCGCCGGTATGGCTGGCGCCGCCAGCCCAGCCCACGCGCGGTTTTTTTCGCTGCAGGCGCGCCGGGCAGAACTGTCCCCATTTGGCGCGCTCCAGGAAATTGGGGACGATCCTGACATCCTGGCAATAGCGTCCATAGACATCCGCCAAAACCGGAGAGGTTGTAACGAAGCGATCGCAGAGACTAATTCCCTCGACCAGTCTTTCCAGTTCATCGCCATGCATGACATTGCGATGGACGCTGCTTGCGGGAAGGTCGTGCAGCAGATCGTCTATTTCGAAGACGCGAAATGCTTTGCTATAGCGCTTGATTTCTCCGATGGTGTCCAGGTGGTCGTTCTCGACCTGACGCTGCAGGATGACCACGTCAGGATCGATCTTCGCGAATTGTCCTGGGTAGTAGAGCTTGTGGCTGACGTGTGCCTGGGCCAGGCCGGCCTGGTTGAGGGCGCGGCAAGGGGCAATGAGGCGGTATTCACCACACCCTTCCAGGTCGCCAGGGAAGGCGAGAATGCGCGTGGCCGGCCGCCATGCCGGATCCCAGCCGAGCGCGGTGTCAGCCTCGATACCGAACTGGTTCGACTCGTGGGTCAGATTGCGGTTGTAGGCAGGGTCGAACGCTATCCACTTGAGCCAGCGTCGAAACATGGTGTGGTGTTCGGCATAGGACTGCGAATATTGTTTGTGCGCACCGTCCTTGAGCGTTTCCTCGATGCTGATCGAGGTTTTGTGAATGAGCCTGGCGCGTGGTGTCCAGACGATGAGGTGGCCGCGTTCGCGGATGCGCAGGCAAAGGTCGATATCGTTGTACAGAACCTTGAGGTCGGTCTCATCCATGCCGCCAGCTTGAAGGTAAACGTCCTTGCGCACCAGCATGCAGGCGCCGGTCACGGCCGAGTAATTTTGTGCGAACTGGGTTCGCATCATGTAACCCGGCTGGCCGGGCGACGCACCGAGGAATGGATGGTCGGCGACCCCCGTCAAGCCGACAATGACGCCGGCATGTTGCAAGGCCCCATTCGGCGTCAGCAGGCACGCGCCGACTACCGCCACTTCAGGGCGCAGGGCGTGCCGCACCATTTCGCTCAGCCATTGCGGCTGAACGATTTCGGTATCGTTATTCAGCAGCAGCAGGAGTTTTCCGTCTGCCTGCTGGGCGCCAAAGTTGCAGATGGCCGAAAAATTGAAAGGGTGCGGGTAATCGAGGATCCTGATCTTGGGGTGCTTTCCCATCTCCTGGAAATAGTCGAGAACCTCCTCATCACGGCTGCCGTTGTTGACAACCAGGATCTCATAGTTGGGGTAATCGGTTTTTGCCAACAGGCTGTCGAGGCAGGGCTTGATCAGTTCCAGATGATCGCGCGTCGGGATGATGATGCTGACCAGCGGCGTGTCGGCCAAGGCATATTCGACTTGCATCGTGCCGGTATATGGCCCGGGGTTTACCTCAGCCCGGATTCCTGAGCGGGCAAAGTGACTGCGCAGCGAGTCCATGCTGCTTTGCCAGATCTCCTTCGGGCTGCGAATGCTGTGCCCGCCGGACGCAAAGCGGCTGTAGAGTATTTCCGCAAGATGACCGATATCCTCGGACGCCACCTTCTCCGCACCGCGCAGCAGCAGATCGTAGACTTCGGCGCCATCCTTTTCTCCGTCTACTCCGCCAAGTTGCTCATATAGCTTGCGCTCGAACAAACAGAAGCTACCGGTATAAGGGTATGCGCGCAGCAGATCCGGATTGAAGTCCGGCTTGAAAAGTGGATTTGAGCGGTAAAGATCGCTCGTTATCTGATCCTCGTCAGCATAGAGGATGCGCCATTTCGGGTTTCTGCGTGCATGGAAGGCATACTTGAAAAAAGCCTGGCGGTGCAGGATGTCCCCCGCCTCGATGAAGCCCACCCAGTCAGTGCCGGGCTGTCGTGCGAAGCGATTGAGGGCATCGTAGCTGTCTTCGTCGTCGCCCACCTCATACCATTCAACGCGCTCGTCGAGGATCATGTCATCCGGGACCGGGGTGAAGGCGATAATGCTCAGTTTCCAGTGCGGATAGATTTGTGTTGCCAGGCTGTCCAGTGTTTGCTGCAGCCATGGCGTCTGGGCCGGGATCAGTGTGATCAGCAGATGGAAGACCGGGTGGTGCGGCCACTGCCCGAATTCATGCTCCATCCAGCGCACGTCGCGTTCCGCCAGTTGCTGCGCGATGAGGTACTTTTGGTAGAGCGGCTGCTTGTCCAACTTGCGGAAATCAGTTGCCGGCTTGGCTGACTTGGCGGCGTCGGCGATGTTGGCCGCCTGTTCGAACACGCCGGCCAGGCCGCTATTCCCGCCGTTGAGGGCATGCTCGTTTTCCAGCCAGTTCCGTGCGGTCTGTTGCAATGCTTTCAGGCTGCCTGGGGTGGTAAGCAGGCTTTCCAGGGCGGCAAGCCAGGCCTCCGTCGTGTTGGCGGCAAGCAGCCCGCTCAGGCCGTCTTTAACCAGACCGTGATAAGGGGCGACCTTGCTGGCAATGACGGGGATGCCATAGGCGGCATACTCAAGCAAGGGTAGCGCGGAGGCCAGGCTCCTTTCCGGACGATTCCGTAGCGGCATCAGCGCAAGGGCGGGGCGGATGTCTTGAATGCATTTGTCCCAATCCTCCAAGGTGGGGGGATTGGCATGAAAGTGGAACGCGGGGTGCTGTCCGAGGGCTGCCAGGCCGCGACCGAAGAAGTGAAACTCCAGCTTGCCGGGATGGCGATCGGCGGAGGCCCTTACAGCCTCGGCAACCAGCATCAGATCTTCCAAATGACCTTCGCCGCCCCTGTAGATTACCCGGAGGACGCCGTCTTCATATGGAGGCACGCACGTGTAGCGCTTGGGGTCGAGTTTGGGGGGGAGAACAAGAATTCTGTTGTTGAGTTCTTGGTAAGCGTTTTTCTGTGCCTCGTTTTCCACCACAACCAGATGCGCCAGCTTCAGGCATTCGGTCAGGTAGTGGCGGAATCCGCTTCGAGTGCGAGGGTCGTTGCCAGACAGTTCGGGAAACGATTCGTCGAAGAAGTAAATGACGGGCTTGCCGGTGGCAAAAATGTGGTCGAGGACGTCAGAGGAGAAGAACTCGGGGAACTGCCCATGCACTACATAGCCATCGGCTTTGTGGATGAGCTCGTCGGTGTACTTGAAGAGATTGTTTTGTTTCCACCCGCCATACACGAGCGTGAAGCGGGATTTTTCCAGAGTGTTGGGAATGAAAAGGCGTTCCTCGATGCGGCTTGCGCCCCTTGCATCGCTTGTCAGCACGGCGAAGTTCTGCAGGGGGATTGGCCAACTGCCAATCGAGTCTGGCTCAAAGATCCTCTTCCCGCTATGCACGTTCTTCGGCATGCTCGCGCGCGCGCGTTTCTCGATTACCAGCATGCTGTCATAGAAGTGCAGGGAGTGTGCGCTGCGCGTGATCGAACTGGGCGAGAATCGGTCGGGGGCGTTGCTGTAAAACCCGTTCAACGAATCGATCAGGCGCTTCGAGTACTCAATGAAGGTTCCGGGTTTGCGCGTGCCGCCACCCCATTCCGGCCAATAGCTGGTGTGCATGTCCTCGCACAGATAGATGCCGTCTTCTGCGACAAATGGGTAGAGCTCCTCGAATGTGGCGATCTGTTGATGCATCAAGTGGCCGCCATCGTCGATCAGGATGTCGGGGCGTGGCAGATCCTTCCTCAGCTGCTGGAGGAAATCGCGGTCAGCCTGGTCGCCAATGAAGATTCTTACGTTTTCTTCCTCGAACTGTTTGCAGCGCGGGTCAATGTCGACACAGTAGATTCTTGCCTGCGGCCCGAAATACTCCTTCCAAAGCTGGATCGAGCCGCCATTGAAGACGCCGATCTCGAGAATGTTTACTGGCTTGCCGCGATAGCGGCTGAAGTGGTGGTCGTAGACCTCGAAATAGTGCAGCCACTTGTCGAGGAGGCGTCCTGGATTGTTGTCGAAATAGCGACGCAAATCGTTATCAGTCTGATACATGAGTGGGCCGGATAAATTTCGGAGGGGTGCTACTGGCCGTTTATTTTAGCGCGCCAGCGGCCGTGCAGGCTTTTCACATGTCGCGGCGAGTAGTTGTCAGTTGAACTCTCTTGTACGAAAGAACAGCATGGCCAATATCAGCATGATGGCAGCATAAAGCGCGACATGGGCACTCGCCCACAGCAGGGTGGTCGAGTCGGGCCAAACGCCATAAAGCACCGTGGAACGCACGTCCAGCCGTGACAGGTCGGGTATCAGCCAGTGGATGGCATCGAGCAGCGGTTGATAGACGACGGCGAGGCGCTGCGCGAGGGGGTCGTCCGTGGTCAGGTAGGCCAGAATGGGGCCGAGGGAACGCGCCGATACCGCGAAGGCCATGCCGACGAAAAAGGCCAGCATGGGGGTCGTGCTCAACGAAGCCACAAGCAGCGCGAAAGCGCTAATAGCCATGAGGTCAAGCCATATGAGAAGCAGAGTGAGCGGCAGTTCACCACCCAGGAGGTGGACGGGGATTGCTTGAGGGTAGCCCGAAAGACTGACTAGCCACCAGGCCGTCAGGGTGAACAAGCCAAGCCCGATTACCGCCATTGCTGCCAGCCCGGCTACGGCCAAGAAGCGGCTGAAAATATAGATGCTGCGCGGGAAAGGGTAGGCAAGTACGAAGTAGATGGTTCGCCGCTCCAGATCCCTTGCGAGCAGTTCAGTAATCCAGAACAGAACCAGCAAGGCGCCAAA
>JAKACL010000171.1 GCA_021821425.1 Pseudomonadota bacterium | reverse complement strand
AGCCGGCCAATGCGACGCAAGGCGACCGGCAGGCGTCGGGCGGGTTCAACAAAACCGCCCTGTCCGCTGCCCCCGGTGTGCTGGATGCCCTGGCGGACGAGAACAATACGCGGGCCTATATGCGGGTCAGCCAGGCACGCTATGCGGCGTACTACAACGATGCCCGGTCGCGTTGCGACATGTATAGCGGTAAAGCCCGCGCGACCTGCATTGAAGAGGCCAAGATGAAATTTGGCCCGCCGCTTTAAATCGCGGACATGAAAGGAGTAACACATGGGTAACACGTCCAACTGGGGCCTTTGCATCCAATGCAAATGGTGGCAGGTCGAACCTGCTGCCGCCCTGGCCAGCACCACCCATGGCCTGTGCATCGAGCAAAGCCTGCAGCCTTACTTGCTGCGCGTTTCCGGCGGAAGCGGATGCGGCCTGTTTGTCGAAGGCGAGCCGGCACGTGCCGCAGGCTCGGGCAACTGTCCGCCGACTGCCGCGCCGACCCGCTAAGGCCGGCTTGAGCGACGTCTCCGGGCCGGCATGCCGCGTTCCCTGTTTGCGGACGAACAGCGCGGACGAATAACGACTATATTCAGGACGAGCTTCTATTCACGACTGCAAGCGTTGCCTTGCGGTTTTTTCATTGGCCAGACAGGTTGAAGAAAATTAGGAGATGTCGAAATGAGCCCCAATCCATCGGTAAGAATCGCCGGCGCGCTGGCGGTGGCGGCCATCGCCCTGACAAGTGTGTGGGGAGAGCTGGCCCTGGCGGACGAAGAAAGGAAATCCAGCTATTCCCCGGTCGTGATCAAGGAAGCGTTTGCTGCCACGATGGCGCGACTGAAGGGCGAAAAACCCGCAGTGCAGCGACGACAGCAGGCCTTGCTCGAAACGCGCTACGACCTGTCCGACAAGCCGGCTGGCGGCATCACCATGTCTGGCGGAAAACCGGTCCAGCAGGGCGTTCGCGCCCGATTGCCCCAAGGAACGAGCTGGGATGCGCTGGCGCAGATGTCGCCTGAAGAGATTCGTTCCAAAGGCCTGTTCCCCGCCGCGTTTCTGCCCTTGCCGCACCCCAAGCACGCCGAAGGCGGCATGGTGTTCCCCGAGTTTCACATCAAGGAGATCAAAAAGCAGGAAGGGCGCGACCTGACCCGATTCGACCTCGACTTCGACCTGCCCGACCACTTCCTGCCGGAGTTTCCCGCGCCGATCTTTCTGACGACCCGGCCCGATCTGGGCGACGTGTCGAAAGGCAGGCTGGTCACGATCGACAACTTCTACGAACTGTTCAACGGCGTGCTCAACCCCAAGCAGATCGAAGGGGTGCGATTGCTGGTGACCCCGTTCCCGCAGCAGCAATTCAACCAGACCGAAGACCGTCGTTCGGAACGTCCCAGCCGGGGCGTGACCTGTTTCGACTGCCACGCCAATGGGCATTCGAACGCCTCGACGCATCTGGTGGGCGATATCCGGCCGCAGGAATTCCGCCACCGGATCGACACGCCGTCCCTCCGCGGCGTCAACGTCCAGCGTCTGTTCGGCTCGCAGCGCGCGCTGAAGACGGTCGAGGATTTCACCGAGTTCGAACAGCGCGCCGCCTATTTCGACGGCGACCCGGTCATCGCCGCCAAAAAGGGCGTCAATCCGCTCGAGCGGGGCAGCCAGGTTCACGCGATGGCCGAATTCCAGGCGATCCTGGATTTTCCGCCCGCGCCCAAGCTGGGGGTCGATGGCAAGCTCGACCCGAAGAAGGCGACCGCCTCCGAAATGCGCGGTCAGGATTTGTTCTTCGGCAAGGCGAAGTGTGCGAGCTGCCACACCGCGCCGTACTACACCGACAATCTGATGCATAACCTCAGGACCGAGCGTTTTTTCAAGCCGCAAATGGTGAACGGACGCATGGCGAACATGGACGGCCCGATCAAGACCTTTACGCTGCGCGGCATCAAGGATTCGCCGCCGTATCTGCACGATGGCCGGCTATTGACGCTGGAAGATACGGTGGAGTTTTTCAACCTGGTGCTCGAAACCAAGCTGACCGCGGCAGAGAAACAGGATCTGGTGGCGTTCATGCGCCAGCTGTGAGCGCTCTGCCTCGATCAATCCCGAAAGGAGAGTCATCATGCCAAGAGGAGACAAGTCGGTCTACACCGACAAGCAGAAACGCCAGGCGCAGCATATCGAGGAGGGCTATGTCGATCGGGGGGTGCCCGAAGACGAAGCAGAGGCGCGCGCCTGGGCCACGGTCAACAAAATGACGGGGGGCGGCAAGAAAAGCGGTTCGGGCCGCGGCAATGCGGCGCCCGCCCGCAAAGGGGGCAGGGCAGGCGGTGCGGCCTCCGCATCGCGTACCGCGGCCGAGCGCAGTGCGTCGGCCAAGAAAGCCGCGCAGACGCGTGCCCGCAATGCCGCCACCCGAAAAAATTCCGACGCGTCTGCCTGACCCGGTGCCATGGGTGCGATCAAGCGGATGGACGGAATGGGGTCCGGAAAAAAATCCGCCGCGGGCGGCACGCCAGGGTCGCGTTCCGCTCGACAGGCCGAGCGCGGACGAAAAATTCGCTACGCCGTGGTCGGCCAGGGTTATATCGCCCAAGGCGCAGTGTTGCCGGCATTTGCAAACGCCAGAAAGAATGCCGAACTCGTCGCCCTGATCTCGGACGATCCGGTCAAACTGAAAAAACTGTCGAAGGATTACGGTGTCGCCTGCATCGCCGGCTATGACGACTACGATACCTTGATGGCGAGCGGCGATATCGATGCCGTCTATATAGCCCTACCGAATCATCTGCACGCCGATTACACCGTGCGCGCCGCCCGCGCCGGCGTTCATGTGCTGTGTGAAAAGCCGATGGCCGTCACCGAGGCGGAGTGCCTGAAGATGCAGCGCGAATGCAAAAAGCATGGTGTGAAACTGATGATTGCCTACCGGCTGCATTTCGAGAAAGCCAACCTGGCCGCGGTCGAGCTTGTGAAGTCGGGCAGGCTGGGCGAGCCGCGCCTCTTCAGCTCGACCTTCACCATGCAGGTGAATGACCCGGACAACATCCGGCTACTCGAGGAAACAGGCGGGGGCACGCTCTACGATATTGGCGTCTATTGCATCAACGCGGCGCGTTATCTGTTCCGCGACGAGCCGACCGAGGTGTTCGCCATCACTGGCAGCAATGGCGAAAAGCGGTTTGCCGAAGTCGAGGAAATGACCAGCGCCATCATGCGTTTCCCCGGCGACCGGCTGGCGAGCTTCAGCTGCAGTTTCGGTACCGCCAAGGGCTCCGCCTACGAGATCGTTGGCACCCGGGGCTCTGTGCGCGTTGCGCCAGCCTATAGCTATGCCAAGGATCTGAATCTCACCGTCACGATCGATGGCAAATCCCGCGTGCGCCGCTTTTCGCATGGCGACCAGTTTGCGCCGCAGCTGATGTACTTTGCCGACTGCATCTCGCGGGACCGAACGCCTGAGCCGTCCGGGGAGGAGGGGCTGATCGACGTGCGTATCATCAATGCGCTTTATCGTTCGGCCGAGGCCCGGCGCGTGGTCAAACTCCCCTCCATGCAAAAGCGCGAGCGGCCGACCAGGAACCAGCAACTGAGCCGTCCTGCCACAGGCAAACCCAGGCTGGTCCATGCGGCCCCGCCTTCCGCGAAACCCTGAACCGAACTTCACCCAGCCGTACCTCGCCCGCGCCTGCAGGTCAGGATTCGGGCGCAATTGGACTTACTGGCCGTCCCGTCAGTATCGGCCTACATGTTCACTCCCACGCGCCTACAGGTTTCTCAGTGGAGGCGGATACCCTCTCCGGAAGCGGCCCGCTACATTGAACCCATGCTGGATTTTCAGCGTAGGCAGTGACCCGAAATCAGCCCAAGGAGCAACACATGAAACTTCGTACCAGCCTGTTTTTAGCTGCTTTGAGCCTGGCAGCCATGAGCCCGATCCATGCCGCCGACGTCAAGGACGCGATGAAAGATCGTGCCGACGCCCAGTATGACGCCACCAAGGATGCGGCCAAGCAGAACTACGAGATGGCCAAGGAAAACTGCAAGAACCTGGCTGGCAACGCCCGGGATGTGTGCATGAAGGAAGCCGAGACGGAATACGTCAGGGCCAAGTCGCAGGCCAAGGTTGAAAAGAAATCCGTCAAGACCCAGGCCGAGGCCACTGACGATCAGCTGAAGGCGGAGTACAAGGCCGCGAAGGAAAAGTGCGATGCGCTTTCGGGCAATGCCAAGGACGCGTGCATTTCCGAGGCGAAGCTCAAGTACCGCCAGTAAACCCTGCGCCGCGCTGCGCCCGCTGGCCGGATGGCCGCTGGGCACAGCCGTTTCAGCACGTCGTATCGGCACCCGGCAGCAGCCATGCCGGCAGGGCTGAATGTAAGGAGAAACACCTATGAGCAAGCAGAAGAAAAAACCGGCGCGAGGGGCGGGCAATGCATTTCATGCAGGTACTGCCGGCGAACTGCACCAGACGACGGATGCGCGCGACGGCACGCTGACGACGAACCAGGGCGTCGCGATTTCGGACAACCAGAACTCCCTGCGCAGCGGGGCGCGCGGCCCAACCCTGCTGGAAGATTTTGTCCTGCGGGAAAAGATCACCCATTTCGATCATGAACGCATTCCCGAGCGCATCGTGCATGCGCGGGGTTCGGGCGCGCATGGCTATTTCGAGGCGTACGAAGACCTGAGCGACCTCACCCGAGCGGCCTTCCTGTGCGATCCCGGCGTGCGGACGCCGGTGTTCGCCCGCTTCTCCACCGTGGCGGGCGGCGCCGGCTCGGTGGACCTGCCGCGCGACGTGCGCGGCTTCGCGGTCAAGTTCTATACGCAGGAAGGCAATTTCGACCTGGTCGGCAACAACATTCCGGTGTTCTTCATCCAGGACGCGATCAAGTTTCCGGATCTGGTGCATGCGGTGAAGATGGAGCCCGACCGTGGCTATCCGCAGTCCGCGACCGCACACGATACGTTCTGGGACTTCATATCGCTGATGCCCGAGAGCATGCACATGATCCTGTGGGCCATGTCCGATCGCGCCATCCCGCGCTCGCTGCGCATGATGGAAGGATTCGGCGTGCACACCTTCCGCTTCGTCAATGCGGAAGGAAAGTCGACGTTCGTGAAATTCCACTGGCGCCCCAGGATCGGCAGCGCGTCGGTATTGTGGGATGAAGCGGTGAAGCTTAGCGGAGCCGATCCGGACTTTCACCGGCGCGACCTGTACGAGGCCATCGAACGGGGCGACTTCCCGGAATGGGAGTTGTCGGTGCAGGCCTTCGACCAGGCGACCGCCGACAGTTTTCCGTTCGACGTGCTGGATGCGACCAAGCTGATCCCGGAGGAAATGGTGCCGCTGAAACCGATCGGACGGATGGTCCTGAATCGAAACCCGGACAATTTCTTTGCCGAAACCGAGCAGGTGGCTTTTCACCCCGGCCACGTGGTGCCCGGCATCGATTTCAGCGACGACCCCCTGCTGCAGGGACGACTGTTTTCTTATACCGACACGCAGCTGTCGCGTCTGGGCGGCCCCAACTTCCACCAGATTCCGGTCAACCGGCCGCGCTGCCCGATGCACAACTTCCAGCGCGATGCGCTGATGCAGATGGAAGTGCCGAAGGGCCGCGTCAATTACGAGCCCAATTCGCTCGCGCCCGAGTCGCCGCGCGAAAACCCGGATGCCGGCTTTGTTACTTATCCCAACACGGACAGTGGCGACAAAGTGCGGGTCCGCTCGGAAACCTTCAAGGACCATTACAGCCAGGCGCGGCTGTTCTTCCGCTCGATGACGGCGCCGGAGCAGGACCACATCGTCAACGCCTTCGCCTTCGAACTCGGCAAGGTGGAAACGCCGGAAGTGCGCTGCCGGGTGCTGGGCCACGTCAAGAATGTCGACGCGGAACTGTGCGACCGGGTTGAACAGGCGCTGGGCATGCCGGGGCAGGCCTTGAACATTCCGCCGGCCAGGGAGCCGATCGACATGGCGCCTTCGCCGGCCCTCAGCCTGCTGGCCAAGGCGCGCCCGACGCTGGCGGGACGCAAGATCGGCGTGCTGGTCAGCGACGGTTTCGAAATGGCGCTGCTGGAGCAGCTGCGGGCGTCGGCGGAAGCCGAGGGTGCGGTGCTGCAAGTGATCGGCCCGACCATCGGCAAGGTCAAATCGAACAGCAAGGCAACGGTCACCCCCGACCACGCGATTGCCGGGGCACCGTCGGTGCTGTTCGACACGGTGGCAGTGGTCGTGTGCGAACCCGATGTCGAGGCATTGAAGCGGCAGGC
>JAKACL010000003.1 GCA_021821425.1 Pseudomonadota bacterium | reverse complement strand
GTCGCCTTCTCTTTGGTTACTTTCTTTTGGCGAGACAAAAGAAAGTAACTAGCCGCCGGGCACCCCCGGCCAACGGACCTCAAGGTACAGAAAGCCTAACTACTCGGGCGTGCTTCGCGCCTCGCAACGACAACTCACCCATCCGGCATCACCTCCTCAAAACTCGTAATCGCCATGAACGCCCCGCAATCCTTATGCGGCTGCTTCGAGTCCGGATTGCACACCGCCAGCAGCTGCCCGATGCCATAGGCCTGCGCGCTTTCCAGCACCGGCAGGCTGTCGTCGACAAACAGCGTGCGCGTCTTGTCGTAAGGCTCGAGCGCCTGCAGGCCCTGCCAGAAATCCGGATGCTCCTTCGGCAGGCCGAGCTGGTGCGAGGAAATCAGCGCGTCGAACCAGGCGTCGAGACGGGTTTCGCGCATTTTCAGGCCGAGGCTCTTGGGATGCGCGTTGGTGACCATCACCACGCGCCGGCCGGACGCACGCAAGGCCTGCAGGAAGGCGGGCACGTCCGGACGCACGGCGATCAGGTGCGCGACCTCTTCCTTCAGTTGCACGATATCCAGGGCGAGTTCGCTGCTCCAGAAATCCAGGCAGTACCAGTTGAGCGTGCCGGCGTGGCGTTCGTAGTGCCGGTCGAGGTGGGCACGCGCCACCGCCTCGTCGAGGCCGTGGTATTCGGCATAGCGGCGCGGCATGTGCTCGCGCCAGAAATGGTTGTCGAAATGGAGGTCGAGCAGGGTGCCGTCCATGTCTAAAAAGACGGTGTCGATTCGTGCCCAGTTGATCATTGCAGCTTTGCTCGCGCGCCAAAACCCCGAACGGGTCTGTCGGCGCCCCCGGCTAGAACAGCTCGTCCTTGGTGACGCCGCGCCGACGCAGAAGCTGCCGCAGCACGCGCAGCGATTCCATCTGGATCTGCCGCACGCGCTCGCGCGTCACCTGCAACTCCAGCGCCAGGTCTTCCAGCGTGCAGGCTTCGCAGCCGTTGAGGCCAAAGCGCCGTTCGATCACCCAGCGCTGCTTGTCGTTGAGCTGCTTGAGCCATTCGTGGACGTGGTGTTCGATCTCTTCGATCTGCAGCATTTCGTCCGGCAGGTGGGCGTTGTCGTCGGCGATGGCCTCGCCCAGCGACAGCGAGGGATCGACGTCGAGCGGCGCGTCGAGCGAGGCGACCCGCTCGTTCAACTGCATGATGCGGCGCACGTCCTCGACCGTATGTCCGGTCAGCGCGGCGATATCGTCCGAACTGGCGTCGGTGACGCCATGGGTTTCCAGATGGCGCTTGGCGCGCAGGTAGATGTTGAGTTCCTTGATGATGTGCACCGGCAGCCGGATGGTGCGCGACTGGTTCATGATCGCGCGCTCGATATTCTGGCGGATCCACCAGGTGGCATAGGTGGAAAAGCGGAAGCCGCGTTCGGGATCGAATTTTTCCAGCGCGTGGATCAGGCCGAGGTTGCCTTCCTCCACCAGATCGAGCAGGGTCAGTCCGCGGTTTGCGTAGTGCTTGGCGATATTGACCACCAGCCGCAGGTTGCGCTCGATCATGGTCTGGCGCGCCTCGAAGTCGCCTTCCACCACGCGCCGTGCCAGCGCCACTTCCTCGGTCGCCGTCAGCAGCGGGGCCTGGCCGATTTCGTTGAGGTAGAGCTGGGTCACGTCGACCTGCGGCTCGTCGAGTATGGCCGACGCCAGTTCCTCGTTGGTGTCCTGCGCCTGCAGCTCGGCTTCGGCTTCTTCCTGTGCCAGGTCTTCCTGTTCTTCGTTGGGATCGGTGCTCATGAACGCTCCGGCAAATAATTCAGCGGATCGAGCGGCTTGCCGTACCGGCGGATCTCGAAATGCAGTTTAACGCGGTCGGCATCGCTGTCTCCCATCAGGGCGATCTTCTGGCCTGCGGCCACGGTGTCGCCCTCCTTCACCAGGATCGATTCGTTGTGCGCGTAGGCCGACAGGTATTCGTCCGCATGCTTGACGATCAGCAGGCGACCGTAGCCGCGCAGCCCGCTGCCGCTGTAGACCACCTTGCCGGGGGCAATGGCGATCACCGGCGCATTGCGTTCGCCGGCGATGTCGATACCCTTGCCCCCCGCCGCGCCGAAGCGGCCCAACAGGGGGCCCTCGGCGGGCCACAGCCAAGCGCCTGCGCCCGCGTTCGCCGGCGTCGACGGCAGTGGCACCGGAACGGGCGCAGGGGCGGGCGTCGGCGTCACGGCGACAGCCGGCGGACGCGGTGCCGTCGCCAGCGCCCAGTTGGCTTCGGAATACGGCAGCAGCACCGCCTGCGGTTCGCGCAGCACCTGCTCTTCGATCAGCGGGCGCGCGCTCGGCGCCGTCTCGTCGTCGAGCGGCAGGATTTCCACCGCGCCCTGCGGCGGCGTCAGGCGCAGCACCTGCCCGACCAGGATGCGGTCGGCCGATTCGAGCTGGTTCCAGATGGCGAGCTCGCGATGATCGAGGCCGTTGGCGAAGGCGATCGCATACAGCGTTTCGCCGCGCTGTACGGTGTGCAGGCCATTGGTCGACGGCACGATCTGCGGTGCGGCCGGACGTGCCACTGCAGTGCGCACGGAGCCGCGGTCGCTCACCGGCGCCGGGCCGGTGGAGGTGGTGCAGCCCGCCAGCGCCAGCAGCGCGCCCAGCAAGGCAGCCCAAACCGGGAATGTCTCGGCCCGTACGCTCATGCCACCCCCGGCAGCAGGGGCACGAACTTCACCCCTTCGAGCAGGCGCTCGTTGAATGCATCGCCCTCGCGTTCCATCACGCACAGCGTCTGGCTGCTGTGGCCGAGCGGCATCACCAGGCGGCCGCCGTCGGCCAGCTGCGCCAGCAATTCCTGCGGCACTTCGGCAAATGCGGCCGCGATCACGATGGCATCGAAAGGCGCAAAATCCTTGGCGCCGTGCATGCCGTCGCCGTGCTTGGGCTTGACGTTGTTGATCCGCAGTTCGCGCAGCCGTGCGCGCGTCTTGCCGACCAGCGCGGCGATGCGCTCCATCGACACCACTTCGCGCGCCAGCCGGGCCAGCACCGCGGCTTGGTAGCCGCAGCCCAGTCCGATTTCGAGCACACGTCCGAGCGCGCGGCCGTGCCCGTTCTCGCCGTGACGCGCGAGCTCGGCCATGCGCGCAACGATATAGGGATTGGAAATGGTCTGGCCAAAACCGATCGGCAACGCATTGTCCTCGTAGGCGCGCGACTCCAGTGCCTGATCGACGAACAGGTGGCGCGGCACCGTGCCCATGGCCGACAGCACGGTCTCGTCCCTGATGCCCTGTTCGCGCAGGCGCTCGACCATGCGACCGCGCGTGCGCGCCGAGGTCATGCCGATGCCGCCGCGCAGGTTCATCGTTTCAGCCATGCGTTCACGCTGTCCATCTGGCTGAAACGGGTGAGGTCCATCTGCAGCGGGGTGATCGATACATAGCCGTTATCCACGGCATGAAAGTCGGTGCCTTCGCCCGCATCCTGCGCCAGTCCCGCCGCGCCCACCCAGTAGACGATCTGGCCGCGCGGGTTGGTGGTCTTCACCACCGACTCGGCCTTGTGGCGCTTGCCGAGCCGGGTCACGGTGAGTCCGCCGAGATCGGTCCAGGCGCGGTCCGGCACGTTGACGTTGAGCAGCATCGGCTCGGCCGGCGGCTGCGTCTGGATCCGTTGCACCAGCTCGGCCACCACGCGCGCCGCGGTTTCGAAATGCTTGGCATTGTGGTTGGCGAGCGACACCGCGATCGACGGAATCCCCAGCAGGTAGCCCTCGGTGGCGGCGGCCACGGTGCCGGAATAAATCGTGTCGTCGCCCATGTTGGCGCCGTGGTTGATGCCGGAAATCACCATGTCGGGCATATGATCGAGCATGCCGGTGACAGCGAGATGCACGCAATCGGTGGGCGTGCCGTTGACGTAGTAGAAGCCGCCGGGCGCCTGCCGCAGCATCAGCGGACGGTCGAGCGTAAGCGAGTTGGAGGCGCCGCTGCGGTCGCGCTCGGGCGCCACCACGGTGATGTCGGCCAGCGGCGCAAGCGCCTGCGCCAGCGCGGCGAGGCCGGGGGCGAAATAACCGTCGTCGTTGGACAGCAGGATGCGCATCAGCGGCAGCCTCCGGGCAGAGCCGGCATTCGGCGCGGGAATGTCATGGCGATGATGCGGACGTCGAACATGGACCCGATTCTACCATCGGGATTTGTTCGATTCAGTCGTATTCGCGCGTGTAAAACGCATCGAAACTGCTCGGCTGCCCGGCCTGTGCTTCCAGCCGCACGCGCGGCGACAGCTGATACAGCACCTTCACCACCTGGTTCAGTCCATCCAGGCTCTGCTCGTAGCTCAGCGTGGCGCGCGAGGACAGCCGCTTGCCGACGCTGACCACGGTGGTGGCGAGGTCGTCGCCCTCGCCGCCCCGCACGCCGAAGCTGTCGATGCGCAAGGCATCGGCCAGCTTTGCCTGCATGCTGACCGACTCGGCCTGCGACAGCAGCGCGCCGGCGGCGATCTGCAGCAAGGCGAATTCCTGCTGGCCGCCGTTTTCCAGCCCGTGCCCCAGCACCAGCCAGGCAAGTTTCTCGGTGTCCGGCAGCGGCGGGTCGGAATACAGCGTCACCAGCGGCCGCTGCACCGTGCCGCGGACCTGCACGCCGACCTTCACCGTGGGCGTCTGCCGCACCGCCAGCACGTCGAGTCCCGGATTCTCGATCGGGCCGATGAAGTTGAGCACGCCGCGCTCGATGTCGAGCGACTGCGCATAGGCGGCGTATCGGCCCTGCTCCACCTGGATGCGGCCTTCGCCGCGCAGCACGGTATTGACCGTGAACACGCGCAGCTGGCCGCCGAGGCGCGCGTCCAGCCCGCCTCCCTTGAACAGGAAATCCTTGCCCAGATTGAGCTTGAGGTCGAGCTCCAGCGGGATGCGCTGGGCCGCCTTTTTTTCGGGCGGCGGCCGGCCAACGACGACGACGTCGCTCGACAGCCTGGGCCGGCTGGCTTCGGGCATTTCCAAGCGGGCGCGGTCGGCGGTGAGCTCGCCGGTCAGTTGCATCCGCTTGGGGTCGAGTTTGAGCCGGGTGGCGCCGGACACCACGACGCGGCGGTCGCTGCGGTGGGTGACGGCGAATTGTTCGAAATTCAGCGTGAGCCCTGCCTGTGGGTTTTTCCACTGCGCCTCGCCGCTCACCACGATGCGACCGCCCCCACCCTGGATTTCACCGGGCCCGATCAGCTCGCCTTCCTGCACCTTCACGCGGTCGTCGGTCAGCAGCAGTTTCAGCGTGCCATCGCTGATCGCGATGCCCGCCTCCGGCATCGCAAACCGCAGCCGGCTGGCGTCGATGCGGCCGTCGATGCGCGGCGCCGCGAGGCTGCCGCTGCCGCTGAGGTCGGCGTTGAGGCGCGCGTCGGCGCGAACGCCAACCGGCAGGAAAGGACGCAGCAGCCGCAGATCCGACACATCGAACTGTGCGGTCCACGCCAGCGGCGCGCTGCGCGGCAGCGTAAAACCGGCGCCCAGGCGGGCCAGCGTGGCCTGACCTTCGGCACGCAACTGGCCGGCTTCGCGGCTGGCCGCCTCGACGCGCGCGCTGACCCGGCTGGCTACCGCATCGAGATCGAGTTCGAGCGTGGCGAGGTCCAGGTTCAGCGCCGGGTCCTTCATCCGCACGTCGCCCGACTGGCGACGCAGCCGCAGCGTGCCGTCGAGGGCGGTGCCGGCGCGCAGGTTCCAGTTGCCGTTGACCCTGAGATCGGTGGTGAACGGCGGCGCGGATTCCAGCAGCGTCATCAGCGGCGCCAGCGGCAGGTTGGCGAGCGTGCCGCGGCTCGCCCACTGCGCGTCTTGCAGACTGAACTGTTCGACCGTAACGCGGCCGCCGGCCACCGTCAGCGCCAGCTGACTCAGCTGCTGTTGTTCGCGCGACAGCAGCAGCGTGGCCGGCGCCGTCAGCTGCATCGGCCACGGCCCTTCGGCACGGGCCTGGTTCAGCTGGCCGCGCCAGACCTGCTGCGCATCAAGTCCGCCCGCCAGGCGCGCGGTCACCCGCCAGTCGGGCAGGCGCGCATCGAGCGTCAACGTATGCGCATTGCGGCGGCCCTGCAGGTTGGCACGCACGGCGCTCAGGCGCTGCCCGGCCAACGTCACGCCGCGCGCGTCGAGCTGGCCGGTGAACGCGCCGGTGGCGGCAGCCTGCAAATCGAGTTTCAGGTTCAGCGTGTCGGCGACGATGTCGCCCGGCAGGCGCAGGCCGCTGGCCGCGACCGTTGCTTCGATCTGCGGCGCAGCGGGATCGCCGCGCACGCTGCCGCGGCTGGTCAGGCGCCCGGCCAGCCCGAGGTTCAGCCGCGCCAGCGCCGGCGCATCGATGTCCCAGTTGAGGCGGTCGCCGGCGCGGCCATACGCGCCGAGCAGTTTCGCCCGGTTGCCGGCCAGATTCAGGTCGACGTCGGCGTCGGCGAGATGCCGGTTTTCGTAACGCACCCGGCCTTTGCCGCTGACCGGGCGCCCGTCGAGATCGCCCGGCGGCAGCGTGAACTGCGCCTGCAGGCGCAGCACCGGTGCCAGCGCACCGCTCGCCTCGCCGCGCGCATTGAGCCGCCCGCGCGGAAATTTGCCGAAGCGGGCGGGATTGATCTGTGCGGCATCGAACTCGGCCGAAAACGCGCGGCCGGCATCGAGTTGCAGCACGCCCTGCGCCGTCAGGCGACCAGCCTGGCCGCTGAAGTTTGCCGATTCCAGCCGCAGCGCCGCATCGGAATGGCGCAGCGTGAAGCGGCCCCGCCCCCAGGTTTCGCTGACGTCGGCGTCGAGCGTCTGGCGTACAGCGTCGCCTGCCAGTTTCAAATTCGTCTTGATCCGCGTGGCATTCAGGTCGCGGTGCAGGCCGACCAGGTTCACGCGCGGGCTGGCGAGATTCACGCTAAAGCGCCCATCACGCCATTCGCCGTCGCCGGTAAATTGCCCGGCTGTGCCGAGATCGATCGCCAGCGCGCTGAAGTCGGCGTGGCGGGCGTTGCCCAGCACCGCCCCGGTGAGGTTGGCGAGCGGCAGCCGATCCTGGTCGAAGCGCCCGGCCAGCCGGTTCGACAGGCTGAAGGTGCCGAGCAGGCGCTCGCCGGGCCGGCCTTCAAACACGCCGGAAAATGCGAGCTCGGCGCGCGGCGCGTCCGCCGCAAACTGGCGCGGGTCGATGCCCTCGCCCGCCACCAGCAGGCGCGGCAGGCGCACCGGGGCGAAAGGCGCCGCCTGTCCGTCGGCCATCACCGTCATGCCTTCGGCCAGCGCGTCCAGCCTGAAATCGATGGCCGCCAGTTCGCCCGTCAGTCCGAGCGTGGCCTCGGCCGGCACCGGCATATCCCGGCTGGCGTTGAACCGGCCCTGCAATTTGAACGGCGCGTCCTTGTGGATGCTGAATTTTCCCGCCACGTCCGCCCACGGCGTGCGGGCCGCCGCCGTGAAATCAAAGCGCTCGCCGCGGCCATCCACGGTACCGTTCAGCGTGCTGAACTGCAGCGTCCGCCCCGCGTCGACGACGTCGAGCGTGGCTACGTCCCACGCGGCGACGCGGATGTCGAACAGCCAGCGCAGGGTGACGGGATAGACGGGCGGCGTCTGATCCTTCGCCAGCGTCTCCACCTGCGCGTGTTGCGCCGCCAGCAGGTCGATCTCGATCAGCCGATGCCACAGCGACCGCGGCTGCCAGTCGAGCTTCACCTCCTGCAGTGTGATGCGCTGGGTGGCCGTGGTGAGCGTCATTTTCCGGATATGGACCGCGGTGGCCAGATGGCCTTCCACACCTTCAAGTACCAGGCGACCCTCGCTCAGCGGCGTGGCCTGTTTTGCCAGCCAGACAAAGCCGGTAGTCGTGGTGGTCAGCCACAGCATCAGCAAACCCAGCAGCGTCACGCCGCCCAGCAGCGCACCCAGCCCCCAGGCCGCGCGCTTCAAAACACCACTCCGAGCGAGAAATGCAGGCGGAATTTTCCGGTGGCTTCGCCGTAGGCCAGGTCGAGGTTGATCGGCCCCACCGGCGAACGGTAGCGCGCGCCGACGCCGTAGCCGAACACCGGCGACAGCGCGGCGGGGGTGTCGGCCGCGTCGCCCGCATCGACGAACACGGCCATGCCCCAGTTACCCTCGAAGAAATGGTTGTACTCGACGCTGCCCGTGGCCATGTGCCGCACCGACGCCACCCCGCCTGCCAGCGTGCGCCCCAGGCTCTGGTAGGCGTAGCCGCGCACCGAGTTGTCGCCGCCGGCACGGAACAGGAAATCGGTGGGGATGCCGTCGCGCGTGTCGGCCAGCACGCTGCCCCATTCGCCGCGCAGGATCAGGCGGCCGTTGTCGCCGGCACGGAAATACTGGGTATGGCGGCCATACAGCCGCACAAAGCTGGCGTCGGACAACAGCGCCTCGCTTGCGCCGCCCCCCTGCAGCGTCAGCACATAGCCGCGCCGCGGATAGAACGCGCGCCCGACGGTGCGCTGGGTCCATGCATAGTTGGCGGTCAGCGCCTGGTTGCGCGCACTCACCACATTGCCGATGGACTGTTCTTCCGTCTGGTATTGCAGGGACAGCGTGGTTTCGATCTGGCCGCGCGTGCGGGTGCGCTTGGCAACCAGCACATTCCCGCGCGTCTCCTGGCCTTCGATGTCCTCGTGCTTGAGTTGCGCGCCGAGGCTGTTTTCATAACCCTTGGCGTTGCGCGGCCAGGCCAGTTCCACCGCACCGGTCCGGCGGTCGGTTTCCAGGCGCGCATCGAGTTTCAGGCGCAGACCGCGGTTGGCAACGTCGCGATGTTCCCACGCCGCCTGGACCCGCGCGCCGGTGTCGGTGCTGACCCCGGCGCCCACGCTGAACCGTTTTTGCGGCCGCTCCGTCACCTCCACAACCACCGGCACTGCCGCCGCCAGCGCCGGATCGGCTTCGATCCGCACCGTGGCCTGCGCGTAATAGCCGCTCGTTTCCAGCGCCGCCTGATAGTCCAGCAGATCCTGCTGGCGATACGGCTGGCCGGGCTTCATCGGGCTCAGGTTGCGAACGATCGATTCGGGATAACGCTGGCTGCCGCTGATGATGTGCTCGCCATAAAAAAATGCCGGGCCGCTGTCGACCCGCACGCTCAGGTCCGCCGACTGCGTCTCCGGATCGATGCGCGCCTCGCTCGCCGCCAGTCGCGCCGCCGGATAGCGGATCGTCAGCAGCGGGCCCAGCAGCGCGACCTTGGCGGCATTCCAGTCCGCCTGACGAAACGGCATGCCGACTTCGAGCGTGAAGCTGCGCTCGGCACGCGTGCGCAACCACGAGCGGTCGGTCTCGGCCAGCGCGCCAATGAAGTCGATCGTCACCGAACGTACCCGGGTGCGTGGCCCCGGCGTCACTGCATAGCGCAGCACCCAGTCGTCACCCACCCGCGTCAGCGTGCTGTCGATCTGCGGCGAAAAATAGCCTTCCGTCGCCAGCAGTTCGCGTGCGGTGCCCGCACTCACGCTGCGCAGCCGTTCCAGTTCCGCCTCGTCCAGCGTCTCGCCCTGCCGCGCCGCCCGCGCGGTTTCCAGATGCTGCGTGAGCAACGTCTTGAGTTCTTGCGGTGCGTCCACCTCCACCGTCAGGGCGTGCGCAGGCCACGCTGCGAGCGCGGCAAGAATCAGCAAGACGGGGAAAAGGCGGGCAGGCAAGGGAAATCCAGCGGGGTATACGTCAAGTCATTCTAGGGTGTGCGGTGAATCGGACAAAGTCATGCCAGAAACGCCCGGCACCTTCCGCGAAGGCAGAGCCGGCTCATATTCCGCTGACCGACTGGATATCCCCCGCCGTCCTGCAGGACTACATCGTCCTGATGGTGCTCACGGGGGTCATCGGAACGGTGCTCGATCTCCTGGATGGACAAAAAATCAGATTTTTCCTACAAGCCCGGCAGCAAGCCAGGCTGCCACTACGCAGACATTCGGGCGGGGCTTATCCGGCCGCAGCCGCGTATTGCAGCCATGCCTGGCTGGGGTGCCTGAGGCAGCGTTCGGCCCGCGCCCGAACCCGCCAGCCATCCGCTTGCCACCCTTCACGCTTACTGTAGTGACGAACGGCGAATCCTGTAGAACGTGCGCAGAACACACGCGCAGCGCGGTGATCACGGCAAACAATCCGTGGCGGGCATGCAGGTTTTTTCAGCGTTTGAAGACACACGGATTGGGACAGAACTCTACGTCCTAGAGTGCAGAGACGGGCTCGCCGTCAATGATCGACTCGCGCCGCGATGTTGACGGGACTACCTGCGTCTGGCCCGGAAAACGATCTCATCATCGCCTACGTGCTGGAGACGCATCGGCAGGAAGATGTCGAGTTCGGTTCGCGTACGCTGGCGCAGGTTACCGGCACCAAGATCGTCGGCAGCATCCCAACCCTTGCAGAAACTGATGCCGCTGATTCCTTCCACTTATGGCCCAGCCAAAATGGGCGATGCCGTTGCATCAGCGATGCCGGTAACAGTACTTCAGAAATTTCACGATATCCACTGTATAGCGACGAGCCAGACGTCGCGGCTCGAGGGACAAACGATAGAGCCATTCCAGGCGCATTTTTTGCACAAAGACCGGCGCGCGCGGCTTGTCGCCTGCCCAAAAATCGAACAAGGCGCCGACCCCGGCCAGTATGACGACATTCAGGCTCCGGCGATGATCCAGTATCCACTTTTCCTGGACAGGATTACCCATTGCCACCAGTAACACATCCGCCTGCGCCCGATTGATCGTCTCGACAAGATGTGGTTGGGTCTTAATGCCCTCGTAGCCATCACAGCTTCCCACCACCACCTGGCCCAACTGCTGCGTCACATACTGCGCGGCTTTCTGCAAAACACGCGGCTTTCCACCCAGCATGAATACCCTGAGCGGCGTGGGTGACTGACGAAAGAGGAAGGGCATGAAGTCGGTGCCATTCAGATTTTCCCTGAAGCGGTCAGCGTGCAGCACGCGTGCTGCGATTTCTATGCCGACACCGTCATTGACGATGACAATGCCTTCGCTTTCCATCTGGCTACGCATGTTCCGGCACTGCACGACAAAATTGGTATTCGCGAAAAACAGCGCGATCTGCGTGCCCAATTCCCGTTGTGCAAGCAGATGGGCTGCCAGTTCGGACGAGGTGGTTTTGAGGACGGGGAAACCACCCACCTGAATCGTCGACATGGATCGCATGTCAAAAAACGCCTTGGGCAACTGCCCGGTGCTGCCAATCGGCTGGGGTGGGCCTGCGCTCATTCTCGTATCCTGGAAGTCGAAATCTGCTGGAGCGTTCCCCGGTTTTTCCTTGGATCGTTTTTTCTTGGATCGTTTCCCGCACTACGCTTGCCAAAAACAACCGGGAAAAAACGATGCAGGAACCATGCGCTTGGGTAGCTCAACAATAACGCGAGCAATGGAAACGCTGCGGTCCACAGAAATGAAGATTCCTTGAAAGCATGGGGCATCCCGAACACCACTACGCCGATACCCGTAAACACACCGAACATCAACAAATGGATCGGAAATATGATGACTGTGTTCTTTGAAAGCCATTGAAAAACGGCATTTCCCGGCAGGCTGATGGAAAAATAAAACAGCGCGAAAACGCCCAGATACGCATTGATGAAAAACAGGTATCTGTGGCTGCCGAAAAGAAGCGTATTCAAATCGACTTCGCCATTGATGCCTGCGACATATGCAACGCCGGCTACCATGAACAATGCAAGAATCATAGCCATGCTTTTTGGGGTCTTTTCCAGAATCGCATTCTGATATCTGCGGAAAAAATGACCCGTTGAATAAAATGCAAGCGCCACCACAGCGTTGTCCAGACCCCACGGAAGGCGCGGCCACGAAGGATCGTGAATGAGCGTAAAAACCAGGCCGGTCAAGTTGAACGCGACGAGCAGGGATGTTGCCGAGAAATATTTTCTGGCCCAAAAAAATATCAGGGAAGTCGTGAACAGGCAGGTGAAAAACCATAACACCACGTTTACAAATAGCGCATCCCCATTTCCGACAACCACACCCATCAAGGGTTCCCACCAGCGGATTCCTTCATGCTTGGCTGCACTGGCGGCAAGCTCATGCGTCGGCAGCCAGTACAAATAAGATACCAGGAAGAAAAACAGGTACGGTATTACAAGCCCCCTCCATAGCGAGGAAAGGTTTTCCCTATAGGTCATGGACAGTTTTTGTTCGGACAACAGCAGTCCTGAAATAAAGAAGAACAAGGGCATGTGAAAACTGTAGATCACATTTTTAATGAACGGATTCAAACCAGGCGAATGCCCAACGACAACAAGCACGATGCCGATTGCTTTCATGGTGTCTACATGAGTCAATCTTTTCACTCTGACAATTCTCCTGCCCACCCGTTAAAAATCACCACAGATCCCACGGAAACGCACCCAGCAATCCTTGCTGAATCCGCGACAGGTCGAAAGCGGAATTTCCGCCTGCCTCAATCCCCTCTTCCACCGAGCTTGCCGTGCGATAGTTCATGCGGCCTGTCCCGAAGTAGTAGTCGTCGTACTTCAGGCGGGATTCGCCATTTCCCATCTCCAGGTAGACGGCTGGAATGCCATAGGCTTCCGCCAGAATGATGCCGTGCAGCGAACTCGATATGACCAGGCGGGCGCGCAGCAACTCCGCGACAAACCTGGCCGGCTTGCAGGTCGGAAGCAGCACGTGTTCGCGGTGGGCGCCGAACTTCTCGGCCGGTTCATGCAGGTGTGGAATCACGAGGTAGGGGACGCTGCCGCGCGCCTCTGGCCTGAGCAGGTCGGCGGGGAAAAACAGCGGCATGAGCAGGGCGGGGTCGCCGTAGATTTCCGGCACGGAGATCGCGCGCCTTTCAAGGTAATCACGCGTCAGGGGCCCACGGACCGCGCGCACATCCAGCCCTGAAAACCGATGCATGGCTGAATCGAGCTTCCAGTTCACCCCGGAGCCCCAGACGCATTCGTTCGATCTTGCAAAATGAAGAATCGAGCCGATTGCGAACAGCCTTTTCGACTTGTCTTTTTTATCCTGAATCTCAAGGTCGCGGAGGGAAAGCACTTCGGAGACAATCACCTTCGACAGGTAATCGCCCACATTGATGCGCTGGTCACTGGGCTCCCACCAGTACAGGCTTTGCTTCTCAAGCTTTGCGCGTTTATCTGCCGCGAAGAACATAGATAAGGTCCTTGTAATAAGTGATCCTGGTAAGATTTCTCAAGGCGGCCCACTTGATTCCAAGATGCTCCCTGAAACGCGTCCAGAACATCAATTCAGCCCCGACGGCAACCATGAAGTAACTGGCCACGGTCGACAGGGCGGCGCCCGTGGCGCCGTAGCGGGGAATCATGAACAGGTTGAGCGCCACGTTGACGGCCAATCCGACCACGTTGCGGATGAAGGCTTGCCGCTCCCGGCCAAAGACCGTGAAGTAAAGCCCGCTCATGTTGGCGAGGAACAGGAACGGCACGCCCAGCATCAGATAGAAAAGCACACTGCCCGCGGCGCTGAAATCCGCGCCGAATGCCAGTCGTATCAGGGGGTCCGCCATCAGCATCAGCGGGATCGCCACGGCGATGGACGCAAGCATGGTCGTGCTGTAGATCATCGAAAGACGGCTCTTGGTGAGTTCGCGGTTTTTCCGGCTCAACGCCATCTGCGGAAGCAGCACTGCAGAAATGATGGCGGGAATCATGAGCAGTTGTTCGACAAGCTTGTAGGCAGAGGAATAAATGCCGAGTTCGCCGTTGCCCGCAATCTTTGAAATCATGATCTGGTCGACCCGGTAATGCGCCTGAATGATCAGCATCGAAAAAAAGAAGTAAATCGATTTCGAGAAGACGATCTTCGATAAGCGCCAGACTCTGGAGAAGTTGCTGAAAGACACGTGCCATTTTTTTTTATCGTCGGATACCGTCCAGGCCCACGCCGCGAGCGAGAGGAGCACCGACTGCGCCACATAGGTGAGCAGGAGGATGTTTACGCTCCCCATCCCCTCCAGGCACAGCCAGGCACGGCCACCCGCTCCCGCCAGCGCAAGCCCTGTGCGAATCTTGGCAAGCAGGTCATTGCGCAGTTCCGCCTGCATGACAAATGCATAGACCTCGAGCGGCGCAAACACGCAGAACAGCACCAGCGCAAGAAATCCCGTTTCACCGCTTTGCAGGAATGCAACGTAGCTCGCGGCACCGAGCAGGACCGCCACGACCGTTTTCAGTAGCAGCGTCGCGGATACGAGTGCGCCCGATGCCGACCGCCCAAACGAAACCAGCAACACACGCCGCAGTCCAAAATCGGCCGTAACGACAACCAGACCCAGTATGGCGAGCAGATACGACAACTCGCCGAATCTGGTGACACCGAGCGAGCGCACCACGTAAATGTTCGAGGCCAGCACGGCCAGCGTGACAATCACGCGCTCCATGAACAGCCAGGCAATGTTGCTGAGTATGCGCTTGCGCGTCATGCGGCAACCCGCATTGAACCCGGCCCGCTGCGACCGATTGCATGTCCGGGCGGGCGAAAAAAGGCATGCCGCTCGCAATCGCGATCATGGGCCGAAACGCGACGGCCCCTGCGGGATCGGCGCTGGCGGATCATGTCCGCTCCACCAGATCGCGATAGAACCTGGCCGTCTGGGCGCCCAGAAACGGCCATTCATACGCGCCGAGGTCGGGCGGCGTCACGCGGCTCGACCTGATCCGGTCGATCGCATTGCGCAGAATATCCGCGTCGAACGGGCCTTCAAACAGCGTCATGGCGTCCGCGCCCACGTCGCGCCGCAGCGTCCGCATGGATCCGATCGCCGGCACCACCACATGTTTGCCCACGCTCAGGGCCATCAGCGCGGAACCGGAGTTCAGTATCTTGCGGTAAGGCAGGACGACCAGGTCTGCCCTGTCCAGACACGCGACAAGCGAGGCATCGTCCATGTGCTGCGGCAACAGCACAATCCGGTGATCGGCTGCAGCCAATGCCTCCAGTTCCAGGCGGTAATCCGCATCCGGCACGCTGCCCGCAATCAGGAGCCGGATGTCGGGATCGTCCAGCGTCGAGAATTGGCGCATGAGCGCATCGACATTTTTGTAGGCGCGCATCTGCCCGAAATTCAACAGCACGAAAGCCTCGCCAAGGCGATCAAGCGTCTGCACGACCTCGTGTGCCGGGGCATCCGCCGTCGCGCGGACCCCGTCAATCCATGGGCCATAGTGCCCATGCTTGATCAATGCGGAGGGGAGTCGTCTCACGCCCGGATGCGCTGCCCTGATAACGTCCTGACTTTCCTCCGACAGAAAAATCACCCCATCGAGAATCGACAGAAAACGTTTCCATAAAAAGAGGTTGAAGCGGGATGGTTTCATGTCGTGCCCGAAAGCATTGTGGGCAGTCCACACGATCTTCACCCCCATTGCACGCGCCAATAGCAGCCATGTCCAAACGAAAACCTTCTTCAACACATCGAGCGGGCGCATGGAGCGTGGCACCACATCAAACTCCGGCCAGTGCAGATGAAGAATGTCGCATTCCCAGGGGAGCATCGAGTACCGATGCTCACGCACCACAGGGCCGGCAGACGACACTGCGCGGTAAAGCAGGCTGTTGTATGGATTCGTGCTTTCGTTGGAAAAAGCCGGCCGCGCAGCGATGCGAATGGATTCGCGCTTCATTTCGGACGCAGGGCGGCGCGCCCACGATTGAAAGACAGGCGGACGCAACGCGATCGACCGCTGCCCGTTGCGGGGTGGGGAGCGGGCAGAAAATCACGGGGGATATCAGCGGCGGCCGATCGCATAGTATTCAATCCCCTGCTCCCGCATGAATTCAGGGCTATACAAATTACGCCCGTCGAAAATCGCAGGCGTGTTGAGCGCCGCCTTGAGCGACTCGAAATTAGGTACGCGAAACTCCTTCCATTCCGTGACGATGGCCAGCGCATCTGCGCCGTCCAGCGCATCCATCGCCGACTTGGCGTAGCTCAAGCGGGGTTCATCCCCATAAATCCGCTTCGATTCTGCCATTGCAACCGGGTCATAAGCCGAGACGGTTGCGCCCCGCGCCCAAAGTCCCTCAATCAGCACACGGCTTGTGGCGGCACGCATGTCATCGGTATTGGGCTTGAAAGCCAGGCCCCAAATCGCGAAGTTCATGCCCTTCAGGTTGGTGCCAAAACGCGCAACGATCTTGTCGAGCAACACATGCTTCTGTTTTTCGTTTGCCTGGTCCACCGCGGTCAACACCTTGAGATCGATTTCATTCTCACGTGCCGTATTGATGAGCGCATTGACATCCTTCGGAAAACAGGAACCGCCATAGCCGCAACCCGCATATAGAAAGTCGAATCCGATGCGTGGATCGGACCCTATACCCAGACGGACTTGCTCGATATCCGCGCCCAGTTTGTCGGCCAGGTTGGCCAATTCATTCATGAATGAAATTCGCGTGGCAAGCATTGCGTTTGCTGCATATTTCGTCAGCTCGGCAGACCGCACATCCATGACGACAATGCGATCATGATTGCGGTTGAACTGTGCGTAAACGGTCCGCATCAGTTCGATCGCCCGCGCGTCCTCGGTACCGATCACAATCCTGTCAGGGCGCAGGAAATCATTCAATGCGGCGCCTTCCTTGAGGAATTCCGGATTTGAGACGACAGCAAACGGGATCGATTCGTTGCGTTCCTGCAGCTCTTCCATGACCGCCTGCCTGACCTTGTCCGCGGTTCCCACGGGCACGGTCGACTTGTCGACTATCACCTTGTATTCAGTCATGAGGCGGCCGATATTGCGGGCTGCTGCAGTGACGTACGTGAGGTCGGCCGAGCCGTCCTCGTCCGGCGGCGTGCCTACCGCGATGAACAGAACGACGCCGAAGGCGACGCTTTCCTCAATGCTGGTGGTGAATTGCAAGCGACCGGCGGCGACGTTGCGACGAACCATTTCCAGCAGGCCGGGTTCATGAATCGGGATGTCCCCATTGTTCAATATTTCAATTTTGGAGGCATCCAGATCAAGGCAGAGGACGTCATTGCCGACCTCTGCCAAACAAGTGCCTGTGACCAGGCCAACATAACCCGTACCAATCACGGTAATTCTCATACTGCATGCGCCCTTATAAATTTGACGACAATTAAAATAAAGCCATTGTGGGGGGTGAAGAAATCATGCCGAAGGCAATTTCGTGTCTTCAAATTGCATGGGATTCAACATTCTTTCCACCACCTGCGACCAGTGAAGTGGAGTTCTGGAAGCTATTCTCGGCGCCGCTATGGCGGCGTTTATCGCAGTGGCGATCGACTCGCTATCGCCAGGTTCGTATCCAAAGCGGGACGCATAATCCCCAACGATCGAATTTGGACAAACGGCGGGCAACTTGAAAAAATCGTACTGCATGAGTTTCAATGACGTATCCGCTAAATAGCGGGGCAGGTTTGCGGATCGATAGGGTGCGATTCCGATGCTGGCGTGCTTGATATAGGGCAATGTCAAATGGTGTGGCATTTCGTCGTAAACCCGCACATTTTCTCCGTAGCCTGGGTGTGCTCCGGTACCGGAACCAATGATGTGGAACGCCACGTGCGGAAACCGCTTCGATGCCACCACGAAAAACTCCGGGTCAAACAGCATGGAACCGATCGACACGGCATGCACGGCATGCGCGGCATGCTCGCCTGTCGGATAAGGCGATGGATCCGCATGCTCCGTAACTGAAAAATCGAAGCCATGCGGGATCACGTACTGATTGGAGGTTTCAGGCATGCCGTCCGACATGTAACGCGACTTTAGACATATCGCACTCATCTGTGGCGCCACGCGATCGAACGTGGCTTTCACATAAGCGGCTGCGTTAATTGTGGTCAAGTCATCCGAAGCGATATAAATCGTTCTGGCTCGCGGGTTCAACTGCGCAACGAGATCGAAAAAAATGGGGGCAATTCCACTCTCGAAAAAGACCACGTCGGCTTCCTTGACCCAGTCGACAAGGACTGGACTCGGCCTCCCGACGTAACGTCGAAACAGAAATGCCTCGATAGGGCGCAAATAGGCTTTGCGCACATTGAACGGGTGAATCCAGGTCTTCCATAAATAACACTCGACATTTTGATGGACCGTCTTCTTGTTTGCCAAAGCAGCGAGCGAAGCCCGTGGGTCTGACTTCAGTTGCGACAGCAGGCTGTACTGGCATGAAAAAAACCGCGTTTTTCCCCGTTTTTCCAGTTCCGCCGTTACAAAATGAATGCCTGCTTTTCTGCGCGAGCGGTAGTCGTGCGCCGAAATCACTAAAAAATTCATCTTTCTTCCTTGAGGATCAAAACGTGTGAACACGCGCTGGGCGCTGCATCCTGTGTCCTGTGTCCTGTGGCAAGCGACTGGAGTGGCGCCTGGCGGCCAGCGCGTCATGGTCAGTAAAGTAGGGACGCGGCGCGAGGCAGCCGGCAGTCAAATGTTATGCACCGGCAATGTGTCCTGATATTAAAAATACCGTTTCAATATGCGGGTTTGAGGCGCATCTCGCCCATTCTGGGGCGCGATACTCAGTGGATAGCTCCCCCACCAGCTTCCCGCTGCCCAGTAGGTCCATCCCCGCCAAACGCGCTCGTCGCTCATTTGCGCGAGCATTGCATCCAGCGCCTCTAGGCACGCCGGATTATCCGGGACGCCGAACTCTCCCAGGAAAAGCCGCTGATTGTTGGCCTTTGCCCAGCGCGTGATGTTGCCGAACATGTTCACGAGCCGGGCTGCCGGCACACACGTTTGGCCGGTGCCGGAATAGTGAGGGTCTGCGTATTGATGCACCTCGATCCAGGTGCGCTTCAGCGGATCCTGCAACTGAGCGAAAGCACTCGCATTCGACACGCCGCTTTTCGGTTTTTCCCATTCATGCACGCCACTCCAGCGCCCGCCAGAAACCAGAATAAGGTTGTCTGCTCCGCTTTTTCTGATTGCACTGACCGTTTGCTGAGCCGCGCTGGCCCATTGCGCAATGGACAATTTATAAGGTTCGTTCATCAGCCCAAAGGCAACGACGGAAGCGTCGCTGAACCTGGCTGCCAGCCGTGTCCATAAATTGATAAACGCCTCAACCGGAACTTCCGGAGTACCGATCGCTTGGCCTCGATAGGTCCCATAGTTATGCACGTCCAGAATCACGCACATTCCCCGGGACTTGGCCATCGCCACGGTCGTTTCAAGCTGGCGCAGCTCGGCAGGGTCCAATTCGCCTGACAAGGACGACTGGATGCGTTCCCAGCGAAAAGGCAGACGTATGACCTTCGCGCCGATGGATGCGAAATAATCAAATTCCGCTTCTTTCGGGTAGATATAGTCCTTGTACAACACACCGGGCAGCTTGCTTCCATTGAATTCTGCCCCGGCAAGGTTCACCCCCTTCAGCGCGACATCCTGATCGCAGCTTGCCGCCGCGAACGGTCCAGCCAGCAGCCCCCACAGCAACACGACTGTACGCAGGCAAGCGGGCGTCAGCGTCATGTCGCGCTCCCCGTTTTCGGATCGGCCACGGCCTTATAAATATCAACGTATTTATCGGCAATATGCTTCCAGTTGTAACGTTCGACAAACGACTGCACCCAGGCACGTCTGCGGGCATGTTCGCGTTCGCCGCGGGCGTGAAGTGCCAGCAAGTCGGCGATCCCGTTGTCGATGTCTTCGCTGTCGAGCAGGACGCCCACGCCCGCCTGCCTGACGAGATTGCGGAACGGCGGAATGTCGCTCAAGACCGGCGTCAAGCCGGCACTCATGGCCTCGATCGGCGCTATGCCGAAGCCCTCATGCCGCGACAGGCAGATGAAATAGCTGGATTGCCCGATCAGGCTCGCCAATTCCCGGTCCGATGGATTCGGCACCAGCTGAACCGACTCGACAAGCTGATATTTCTGCAGCAAAGTCATCAGCTCTTTCTGGGTATGGTCGTATTCCCGCCCGGCAATAATCAGCTTCCACGACGGCTGCCGGGACACCAGACGCCGGAAAAACTCGATCGTTTCAAGCAAGCCTTTGTTCTCCGACCAGCGGCCAAAATAGACGAGCGCAGGGGTCAGCGCAGGTGCGGATGCACCCGCATATTTTTCGACATTCACACCATTTTCGATCACCACCTTCTTGGGCGACTTCACGATCGCATCGAAAACTTCACCGTCGTTGTCGCTGGTTGCAATGACCCGGTCGTAGGCAAGGGATGAAACCCGGGTCGCGGTATTGAAATAGATATTCTTCAAGGTCGAGGCGAAGCGGGTGTGGAAGAAGCCACCGTGGGTGGAGACCACCATGGGGCGCCGATGGATCGGTCTTGTCGCGGCCAGGAAATCAAAAAAGAAATCGATGCCATGCACATGGATCACATCTGCATCGCGCACATGATCCAGCACGCCGGGGCAAAGGGGATACCGGTTGGAACCCCGATATGGCAAGCGTTTCACCGGGATTCCGTTGATGACCTCTTTCGCGGGCAGGGGCTGAGCGGAATTGCGGAACAAACGATCGAGCGTCAGGATGACCGGCAACTGGTCGTGCCGATCCATTTGCTGGTGCGCAATGTTCTGCACCACGTCCTCCATCCCCCCCACCGAGGGATGGTATTGGCGCACAACATGCACGACTTTAATGGGCATAAATCAACTCGCGTCCGGAAACTTTCGGTGTATCGGCGCCATACGAAAGCGGCGCTTTTTTCGCCATCAAATGCGTACAGCTTCCCAACAGGAACCACAGCAGGCCCGCTGTTTTCAGCGCAAAGAACGAAGTCCCGCTTACCGTAAGAATCAGGGAGATATACAAGGCAGCATAAGCCCGGAAACGCTCTCCCCGTTCGTCCGGCATCTTCACCATCCACAACGCCACCCATAGCGCAATACAAAGCAGCACGCCCCAGCGGGACAACAGATAGGCGTAGCCCATATCCCCATAAGGCATGTTGAACCCTTGTATCCCCAACATCTTTTCAACGTCGAAGCTCAACAGGGTATTGCCGGTCCAGAAAAGCCGCCCCATGATGTTGTCGGCGATTCTGCCCTCGAAGAACAATCCGATCAGGACCAGCACCAGGATCGAAACAAAGGGCAAGACGATCGCGGCAAGATGCA
Source organism: Pseudomonadota bacterium (assembly GCA_021821425.1). The sequence goes on along the minus strand of JAKACL010000003.1, from coordinate 8,126 downwards.
AACGGCCGGTCACCGTGATGCGCATCACGATCAATGACGTCACCACAATCAGCCCATAGCGGGAATCGCTGAGTGCGATCAGGGTGATGGCAGACAGCAGAAAGAACAGCATCTGCTTGTACTCCGTGCGGGGCTTGGATAAGCCCCAGGCAGCCACAATGACGGAGAAATTGCCAAGCGAAACGGGCTCCAGGAACACGGACGAGACGCGATGACTGCCGAGAAGCGCAGGGAAGATCGTGCGGCCGATTCCTTCCGGCCGCAACCCGTTCAGATTGAGTGCGCTATCCCGGATATAGTTGGTGGAAACGGTGACCGTTCCGGTGCTGACATAGTAGGAAAAGATATTCAGCAGGCGGGTAAATTGATCCAGAAAAAACAATTCAAAAAACCCGACAATCAGCACCACGCCGACCAGCAGTTTCAACACCCTGTCGGCATAGCCGATATCGGCCACATGGCGCCCAAGCCAGAAGAATAGAAGCGGGATCATGACATCCCGGAATCCCTTGAATTCCAGCGCATTTCTGAAAATGGACAAAAGAAACAGATAAGCCAGAACCAGCGCCACGATCGCGACCCATTCAAGACGTATGCGTTTGGCCAAAACCAGCACGCAGGCCAGGTAGATCACAAATTCAGCCGCGGCTACAGCCAACGCAGAAGTCCGATAAAAATGGGTATGAATAAACGCCAGCACGGCCTGATAAACGACACTGGCAATCAAAATCGCTGAAATCGCTTTCGTCGAGACCAGTGCATCCGGGCGAGGCAAGGCAAACCCGAGGGAGAGCGAAGGAAGCCGCATGGAGGCTAGAACTGGTTCAATACCGTGCCCAGCATGACCGCGCCTGCACTCGCCAGATTGGCCTGAAACGCGGCAGCAGCGGCAAGCTGGGTGTGATTCTGCCGCAGCACCAGCAACGCCGCGCCGGTGCGCGCCGCAACCACCGCCGCATCGGCGCTGCCGTGCGCTGCCGATGTATCGATCAGGATCACATCGTAATGCTCGGCCAGGCCCTTGAACTTGGTGGGCGTGGCAGTACGGGATAGCAACTCTGCCGGATTGGGCGGAACCGCGCCCGCGGTCAGTACCGCGAGGTTAGGGAAAGCGGGCAAGGTGGACAAAATGGGAATGCGGTTCGCCACGGACATCTCGACGCGTCCCGCCAGCAACTCGGACAGGCCCGCACGATTCCCCAAGTTAAACAACACATGCTGGCGCGGCTTGCGCAGATCCGCATCGATCAACAATGTCCGCTCACCCAATTGGGAAAACATCACTGCCAGATTGGCGGCCAGATAACTCGCGCCATCCCCCGCATTGATGCCCGCGATCGTCAGCATCTTGTGGCCGTTCGAAAACCATCGCATCATCAGCTGGCTGCGTAACGCCCGCAGTTGCTCTGCCTGAAGCCCAAAAGGTTCATAGACGGCAATCAGGTCGGGGTCGAACTGTCCTTCTCCGGGCAGCAAATTTGGATAATCGAACTGACGCGAGAGCACTTGTTGCAAATCGGCTTCGCTAATCAATCCAAGCCTGATGGCCGCTTCGCCAAAACGCAGGTTTTCGGTTTTCTGCAGCAGCATGACACGCTCGACATCCGCCGATGCCAGTTTGCCGGCGTCCCGCAACAGCCTGCCGACGCTCGGCGCCTTGTTCTCGGGGGACATCTCGTCATCGATGAGATGGATGGTATTGAGGGGCTTCATAATCTGGGCTCCTTCTGGAGAGACGGCATGGGGCCGCTCAGGCCAGGCAAGCGACGCCGGGAACGTGGCGGCAAGCGCCGCGATTTCTTCCCTGCCGACAGCACGCCCAGCACCGGAATATCCAGCACGGCAACCACGTCGTAGATGGAACGCACGCGCCGGTTCAGCATTTCCCTGATCACCGCCAGGCCCACGCCCAGTAAAATCCCGAAAATCACCGACAGCGCCACATTCAGACGCACGTTGGGCGTCGAAGGCGCAAGCGGGACGGCGGCTGAACTCAGTACCGATATCTCGGTTTGGCCGGCATGTCCCTCCAGTTGAGTCTGGCTGAAGCGCTCAAGCGCCTGATCGTAGATACGCTGCGCGCTTTCGACTTCGCGCGCGAGCACGGAACCCGCATCCCGGTTCGCATTGAGCGCCAGCACTTTTGCCTTTTGGGCCGCCAAGGCCGCTCGCAATTCCCCTTCGCGCTGGCGCGCCACGCTCAGCGTGTTATTGATGCTTTGTCGCGTCATATTGGTCTCGCCCGCCAGTTTTTCCCGCAAGCTGTTCACCTCTGCCTCGGCGCGTATGTACTCGGGATGGTTATTGCCCACACGTTGCGACAGCTGGCTGAGCTTGGACTCGCTTCTGGCCAGTTCGCCCTTGAGTCCCTGTATTACCGGATTGCTCATGACCCCGGCCGACGCGCTGCTGGCGTTATTCTGTATCGACAGGCTGTCGTATGTCTGTCCCTGCGCCGCCACCATCTGGCTGGAGAGTTCGGCCAGCCGGGCCGTTTCGATGTCCAGCTTTTCGTCGAGCGAAACAATGCCTTTGCTTTGCTGGTGGCGGGACAGCTTTTCCTGGCTTTTTTCCAGATTGTTGCGCAACACCGCCAGCTGCTCGTTGTACCACGCCGCCGTCTGCTTTGCAGGCTGCGTCTTGAGTTCCAGATTGGTTTGGATATAAGCCTGCACAAAGGCATTGGCCAGCTGCGCAGCCCTTGACGGATTGTCGCTCTTATAGGTGACATAGAGCACATTGCTTCCGCCTGACGGCTTCGCCTCCAGATTTCTCAACAGCGCATTGGCCAACCACTCGCGAATCGAGATCTGGTCCGTCACCTCGCGCTGGAATTGCCGCTTGAACGCCGCCTCTTCGGCCAGCTTGAGATCGTCGACCACTTTCAGCGCCACGCTTGGGCTTCGTATCACGTCCACCTGGGTCGCCAGATATCCGGCGATCTGCTGACTTTGCATGGCCTGGCCGGTCACCGGATCCGCGCCGCGCACATTCACCACCAGCGAGGCGGTGGACGTGTAGGCTTTGGGCAGCAGCAGGCTGATGCCGCCGACCAGCGCCACGCTGAGTATCAGCGTGAGCAGAATCAGCTTCGCGTGCGCTTTGAGGATCAACAGGAATTGCAGGATATTCATGGCTGGGCGGCCTCCGGCTGGCTGTTAAAACAGACTTTCCTTGACATACACCACATCCCCCTCCTGCACCGGGTCTGTCAACGCGGCCTTGAGTTCCACTGGCCGACCATCCTCGCCCTGTCTGCGAATCTTGATGCCTTTCTGCGTACCGCGCTGCGTGATTCCGCCGCCCAGCGACAGGGCCTGCATCACGTTCATGTTTTTTTCCAGCCGGAATGCCCCCGGTTTCTGCACTTCGCCATAGATGTAAAACACCGCGGCGCGCGGCACGAAAATAACGTCGCCGCCCATGACCTGATGGTTCAAGTCAACTTGCCCGTCCTGGAACAGCGACTTGGTATCGATGCGGGTTCGCTGCGACTTGCCATCCTGGTTCCGGATCAGCGTGACCTCGTCGGCCCCCTCCAGGGTCACGCCGCCCGCTTGCGCAAGCAGGTCTGAAATCGTGCTGGTGGTCTCCAGGGGATATTTTCCGGGTTTGTTGACCTGTCCCAGGACCGAAACCTGTTTGCTGCGATAGGCCTTGACGATGAGGTTGACCTGCGGCTTCTTGATGAAGCCGCCTTTTTCCAGAGCTTCCGCAATGAGCCGCTGTGCAGTGCTGGGACTCTCCCCCGCTACCGTAACCCTACCTATCAGCGGGAAATCGATTTTGCCGTGCTCATCCACGCTGGTCTCCAGCTGCAATTCGGGATGGTCGTACACCGTGACGTGAACAAGGTCCCCGCTCCCCAGGCGGTAATCCATCGCCGCCACAGGCAAGGCAAATGCAGTCAGCATCACGGCCAGGGCATAAAAAATAGATTTCATAAAAATCCTTCCATTCAAATCTGAAACGGGACGCAGCATATTGATGTCATCTCCCAATGCCGGATAATCAAAACTCGCTGCGCAGGTTGATCAGGGCGCTGTTGTATCGATAACTGGAGAACGCCTCACTGGAATCGCGTACCCCTCTTTTCAAGACCAGACCGAGCGTCGTGTTGCGCAATACTGAATACTGCATTCCGGCCTGCGCAGTGGTGAGCCGATCCTCTCTGGCCGGGGCCGTCGACAGCACAAAGCCCGGATCGCCTGCATAAGAGATGTCGTCATGGCGGAGTTGCGCGTTGAATGTAAGCTTGGCGGTGGGCTTCCAGTCGGCGCCGAATGCGATGCCCTGGTTCAGGGTATAGCTTGCCGTATCGTTTTCCAGCGCGCCGATGTCACGATGAAGCGACGCCCTCAACGTGGTTTTTCCGGTCACCATCCAATCCATCGCCAGAAGCCCGGTCAATCCGGAAAAGTCGCGCTGCGGCACTTCTGCGTAGTTGCGCTGGGTGTAGTTCAGCTTGCCGGATACCTGTGTTTTACCAGAAGGCGCCCAGACGATGGCGACGCCGTTATCCCATTGCAGATAATCGTTATCGATGGGGGCCAGCCCCACAAGCTGTCGATTTGGATACTCGCCATCGCTGCGCCGGCTGATCAACTCCACCGTCGAGCCCTTGTTGCTGGTGTACTGCACGCCCGCATTCACAGTATCCACCGTGGCATCCAGCGCCTGCTGAACCGACGCATCGTTATCCGTATCGACTCTTTCCGCGCCGAACTTCACTTGCCACCGGTTATCCAGTTTCGTTGCGGCGTGAAAAAAACGCTGGCGGGTGCGTATCAGATTGCTGACCGGCTTCTTGACGTTGGTGTAACTTGCCTGGGTGAGTGTTTCCGCAATACCGACGTCGCCTTTTGTCGCATTCCCCACCAGCCAATCCCATTTCAAATAGGCATCGCGGCCATCGTAATCCAGCAGGCTGTATTTGCTGAACCACGTCTGATTGTATTCAGCATGCGCCCTGATGATCTGGCGGCTGACGCGAAGGTTCATATCCATGCCGGCTGCCAGCGTGTAAAAAGACTCGGCCGTATCCGTGCTGCCCAGTACGGCGTTGGCCTCCTGGTCGTTTTGCAGGCGGAACAGGTTGCTGTCGTAGCCATATAGCCCGCGCACATACGGCGTGAAGGTATCCTCGTTATCCTCTGCAGGGGACGGGCTCGACATCACGCTCAGTGCAACCAGCAAGGCCAGCGTTTCAGTGGGATTCAAAGGTCGCATGTGTGAAGGGGACTGCTCACTTGATGACCGGCAGCTTTCTTTTTTCGCCACGCCACAAACGCATGCTGATCAGGCCCAGGATCGCGGCGAGCAGGGTCCAGCCATCAACTTCCGGGGCGACTGAAACGCTCGATGTCCCCGGGAGCGACGCGCCCTCCCGCACTGCCCGGGGAGATGCGTAATAGACGGGCGCGCCATAGGAAACAGCCCTTGCCGCAGGGAGTCGGCTCATGTCCATATCTGTCGTTACGGCACGCTGGACGGATGCCACACTTCCGCTCGACAGCGAAGCGGCCAGAATCGCCAGCGACCAGGCAAACTTCCCGATGGGGTCAGCTATTTTCAATCGCATATCCTTTCTCCGTTTCTCCGTTGCAATGAAACCTTTTTCAATAAACCGGGCCGGCTTCCAGGCTTGAGTGTGCAGCGCGGACGCAGCCCACCGCCACAACGTATTCCGTCAGCCGCCACGACTACGCAAGCAAGGTTCCGCGTGGGCTGCGCCCACCCTACCTGGCCGCCTCGGCTGCCCTGTCGGACAATCCCGGTTACGCGGCCAGCTTCAAGGCTCCGCCTTCAATAAGCCCGGGAGTCTTTCAGAACCAGCCGCATGGTCTTCAAAATGATGGTCAGATCCAGCCATAACGACCAGCTTTTCAGGTAGGCAATGTCGTGAATCACGCGCCCTTCCATCTTGTCGATGGTGTCGGTCTCGCCGCGATAGCCATTGATTTGCGCCCAGCCGGTAATACCCGGCTTGACCTTGTGACGCCACATATAGCCATGGATCAGTTTGCGATAATGCTCGTTATGGGCTACTGCATGCGGACGCGGCCCGACGATACTCATCGTGCCTTGCAGAACGTTGAAGAATTGCGGCAACTCGTCCAATGAAGTGCGGCGCAAGATGGCACCGACGCGGGTCACGCGCGCATCATTCTGGGTCGCCTGCGTGACGATCTGACTGTCTTCGCACACGCTCATCGAACGGAATTTGTAGACCAGGATTTCATCCCCGTCCACGCCATACCGACGTTGCTTGAAAATCACCGGGCCTTTCGAGGTGGCTTTCACCAGCATCGCGATAAGCATCATCACGGGTGCTACAGCCAGCAAAATCAGGCTGGCTGCCACAATATCGAAAACGCGTTTCTGAACAGCATTGATTCCAGTCAACGGGGTCTCGAACACGGAGATGACCGGAATACCGTTCACATTGTCCAGCCGTGCCTGGACCAGATCGAAAATGAATACGTCGGGCACAAAATAAATCGATGCCGTGGTATCCCTGAGCGAGTTGACCAGATCCACTACGCGCGGATGATCGAACAAGGGGAGCGTGATATAGACCAGGTCGATCTCATGCTCCGCAACATACCGGGGCACGTCATCAATTCCGCCGAACGTAACGTTTTTCAGTTCGTTCTCGCAGCGATTTCCGGAACGGTCGTCGAAAAAGGCCTCGACCCGCATCATCAGGCTACGCTGTTGATGAATCCTGTCGGCCAGTTTGCGCCCCAGTTCGTTGGCGCCCACGATGACCGAACGCCGGATGTTGCCCTGTCCGCGCAACACTTCCAGGTATCCGCGCACCAGCGAATGTCCCGCGAACAACAACCAGGGCGTGATCAACGCCCACCACCCCAAGACCCTGGCGTTGTAATCTCCCACAATCCCGCTCAGCATCCCGATGGTGCCCACTATGCCAAGCACCATCATCCAGGCGATTAACACGTTGATCGCATATATCGCGTTGCCGCGCCGTGCGGAAACCGGCGACTCAAAAAACTCAAATCCGTCAAATACTTGAGATGCCACCAGGAATGCCAGTATGCCAAGCAGCAAATGCAGCCCGTCGAATTTCTGCTGCTCGAGCGCTGCGGCAGCCACGAGCGAAAGAAAAACAATCAGAGGATTGACCAGCCGTTTAGCCAAACTCAAAGCCGGATGTTCATAACCACCAAACATTTTGGAGCCTTAATGTTTACTTACGCCGTTCAGCCAATCAACCCAATGGGCCCATCGAACAGGAGCAACCCGGGACGATGACGCCAGCGCAGCGGATGGCCACGCCCAGTCTTTTACCTTGGAAATGTTGCTTGATGTTGGGCATTGCAAATGGACTCCTGGGGTGAGCGTGCATTCAAAAGCGTCATCTAGAGGGGATCCAGGAGCCGGTCTCAAGGATTCTCCGCGCCAGGCAGTGCCCGCAACACAAAAGCACCGCAGCAAAAACCGGATATGGATCGCTCCGCAGGATGATAAGCAGGAGACGTACCAACCAGAAAATCTTCTTAATAAACAGACAGGGATTCAATTGAGCGGGGACAGGGATTCAATTGAGCGGGGCTGTTTCGCGCCGCAGATGCGGTCAATTGTCTACAGGAAGCGACATAAAACCCGGACAGCCGGAATACTCGCTGGAAACCATTCGCGAAAACAATACGTTACGGTGTGGCATCCATGTCGCCGGTCAGCGACGAACGGAGTCATTCGACAGGCGGACCAGCCTGTCTGGCCCGGTTGGCGTGGCGACTTCGAAAGGAGGGTAGGGCAGGTTGAATCAGATATTGCACTGATTTTGGAGGTGCGTGCACCACCGCACGCCAGCCAGTTGACACGGGCAAACGATTTTAGAGCGACGCTCGTTCGCGGCGGGATGCTGAGCGCCATGCCAGGTCAGACTGGCGCCACCCTCACTACCAACGGCACGATGAGGGGTGGCTGTGAACGGTGCATCTGCCGAAGCCCGTCAGTACATCCCCCTGAATAAAGAAGGCGGACATCCCGCCGCTGCCTCGTCCTGTCCCGCTTGATCAGGCGGCTTGCGCGACCGCCTTTTCGAAGCTGAACACCCCGCCCTTCGCATCAACGCGGATCGTGTCCTTGGCGGCGAA